>CAKUKW010000147.1 GCA_934663885.1 uncultured Tidjanibacter sp. | reverse complement strand
TTTCGGTGGACTGTGGCACTATTATGAAGGGGTTTTATGGCGATTCGGCATATACTTTCAAGGTGGGGAACGTTTCCCCTGATGTCGAAAAACTTTTAGAGGTAACCAAAGAAGCTCTTTATAAGGGTGTCGCGCAGGCTAAAGCGGGTAACCGTATAGGTGACATATCCGCGGCTGTGCAGGAACACGCCGAATCGAATGGTTTTTCCATAGTACGTGAGCTGGTGGGGCACGGGCTCGGGCGCAAGATGCACGAGGATCCCGAAGTTCCCAATTACGGAGCCCGTGGAAGAGGCCCGCTGCTGAAAGAAGGGATGGTGCTCTGCATCGAACCTATGGTAAACATGGGTAAGAAGCAGGTTGTTTTCGAGCGTGACGGCTGGACCGTCCGTACGGCAGACCGCAAACCTTCGGCACACTTCGAATTCGCGGTGGCGGTTCGCAGTGACGGCCCGGACGTACTTACCGACTTCAACATCATCGAAGAGGCGCTTTCGGGAGCCGAAAATTAGAGGGGTTCCACGGGAAGGGATGAATGTATGGAGAACAGGCCGGGCTTGTTTTCCGGAAAACGGCAGACAGACCTTCCGGTTAATGGACGACCCAATAATAAAAAATCCGGGAAGCGGGGAAAAATCTTAAAAAACTCTTATGGCAAAACAAGCTGCTATTGAAAAGGACGGAACGATAATCGAGGCCCTCTCCAACGCGATGTTCCGCGTCGAGTTGGATAACGGTCATGTTATCACCGCCCACATCTCGGGAAAGATGCGTATGCATTATATAAAGATCCTCCCGGGTGACAAAGTGAAAGTGGAGATGTCTCCCTACGACCTTTCGAAGGGACGCATATCTTTCCGCTACAAGTAAAGGGGCTGGCTCGTAAAGTCCACAGCAGGACGAATATCGAAAAATCATCCTGCGGTGGGAGGTTTGCGCTGCAAAACGCTTTTAACAAACGGCGAACCCTTATTGATTATTTATTTAAAATTGATGTCCAAGAGATGAAAGTAAAAGCATCTATCAAAAAAAGGAGCGAAGACTGCAAGATAGTCAGGCGTAAAGGCAAACTTTACGTTATCTGCAAAAAAACTCCCAAGTACAAAATGCGCCAGGGATAGCATATATCCTTATGGCCGTTTTGTGATTTCCGCCGGGCCGGTATAAAGGGCGCCTCTGATGCATGAGGAGCCGTGGAATCCGGAGAGCCAGGCAGGGCTAAACACAAAGAAAAAGAAAAAATCAAAAAGAATTTATGGCACGTATAGTAGGTGTAGATTTACCAAAAAACAAAAGGGGCGAGATAGGGCTCACCTATATTTATGGTATAGGCCGCAGCACATCGCGCAAGATCCTCGAAATGGCGGGCGTCAGCTATGACACCAAAGTCCAGGAATGGAACGACGACCAGATCGCAGCTATCCGTAACGCTATCGCAGAAAGCGGTATAAAGGTTGAAGGAGAGGCTCGTTCTCAGGTCCAGCTCAATATCAAACGACTGATGGACATCGGTTGCTACCGTGGTATCCGCCACCGTATCGGCCTTCCCCTGCGCGGACAGAGTACGAAGAACAACGCGCGTACACGCAAAGGAAAGAAGAAAACCGTGGCTAACAAGAAAAAAGCAACTAAGTAGTAACCTGTATTTTAAGGATATATTTCCGGTGCGGGTCGAAACATCAGTAAACGCCGGGTCGGGAATATAGCTAACGAATAAAAAGTATGGCAAAGAAACAAACAACAACAAAGAAAAGAGTCGTTAAGGTTGAGCCGGTGGGCATGGCCTTCGTCCACTCCACTTTCAACAACGTGATCGTGACCCTTACCAACGGTGTGGGCGAGGTCATAAGTTGGAGTTCTGCAGGTAAGATGGGCTTCAGGGGTTCGAAAAAGAATACCCCGTATGCAGCCCAGATGGCATCGGCCGACTGCGCAAAGGTCGCCTACGATGCAGGCCTGCGTAAAGTAAAGGTTTATGTCAAGGGTCCGGGTGCCGGGCGCGAATCCGCTATCCGCACCATCCACGGCGCGGGAATCGAAGTTATCGAGATCATCGACGTGACCCCGATGCCACACAACGGATGCCGTCCTCCCAACCGCCGCCGCGTGTAATTAATTTCGAACCGGGCCGGCAGGCGGTCTTATCGACAACCGATGTCGTCCGAAGGACGGCGGAGCTCACGGAGCGATGTGACTCAACACGACCGGTCTGTTTCAGGCAGGCTCCGCAAAGGCAGGTTAGAACCGATTAGTAACACGCAACGGCACCAACAGTTACATTATCAAAAAAATCAAAGAAAACAATGGGAAAATATATTGGACCAAAGACTAAGATAGCCCGCAAGTTCGGCGAACCCATTTTCGGGGTGGACAAAACGCTCGAAAAGAAGAACTATCCTCCCGGACAGCACGGTCTGAACCGCAAGCGCAAAAAAGTGTCTGAATACGGCACCCAGCTTAGCGAAAAACAGAAAGCCAAATATACATACGGCATTCTCGAGAAACAGTTCCACAAAACTTTCGATGAAGCCGCCCGCATGGGAGGCATCACTGGCGAAAACCTGTTGAAACTCCTTGAATCGAGGCTCGACAACGTGGTTTACCGTCTCGGTATAGCTCCTACCAGGGCAGCCGCACGCCAGCTCGTATCGCACCGCCACATTACTGTTAACGGCCAGGTCGTTAACATTCCGTCGTACAGCCTCAAAGCCGGCGATGTAGTGGGTGTTCGCGAGAAATCGAAAAGCCTCGAAGTTATCACCGAGTCGACTTCATCACGCCGCACCCGCCACGCTTGGCTGGAGTGGGACGGCGCTTCGATGACAGGCAGGTTCCTGCAGAGGCCCGAGAGGGAAGACATCCCCGAGAATATCAAGGAGCAGCTGATCGTCGAGCTCTACTCGAAATAATAGCGGCCTGAGAGCGCCCGCCGGCACAAGCGCCCGGCAGGGCATATTAAGATGAAAAACATAGAAAATAATAAGGAGCGAAAATTATGGCAATATTAGCATTCCAGAAACCTGAAAAGGTGATAATGCTTGAATCCACATCCAACTTCGGGAAATTCGAGTTCCGTCCGTTGGAGCCCGGCTTCGGCATGACTATCGGGAACGCTTTGCGCAGGATCCTGCTCTCCTCCCTGGAGGGGTATGCGATTACCAGCGTAAAGATATCCGGTGTCGATCACGAATTTGCCGCCATCCCCGGAGTGATGGAAGGTGTTATAGATATTATTTTAAACCTCAAGCAGGTACGCTTTATCAGGACGGTGGATAATGTTGATGGCGAGAAAGTCGTCATCAATTTAGCGGGCCAGAGTGAGCTCACAGCAGGGCAGATCTCGAATTTCCTGACTAACTTCAAGGTGCTCAACCCTGAGCTGGTTATATGCCGCCTTACTCCCGAAACCAAGCTCCAGATGGAGCTCACGATAGGGAAGGGGCGCGGATATGTACCTGCCGAAGAAAACCGCGATGCGGACTCCGAATTCGGCGTACTTCCGGTGGACTCGATACATACTCCCATTAAAAATGTGAAGTATTCGGTCGAAAACTACCGTGTGGAGCAAAAAACCGACTATGAAAAGCTCAACATAGAGATTACTACGGACGGTTCGATACACCCGAAGGACGCGCTGAAGGAAGCAGCCAGGATACTGATCCACCATTTCATGCTTTTCTCGGATGAGAAAATTACGCTGAACATGGAGGACAATAACATGGCCGAGGAATTCGATGAGGACATTCTTCACATGCGTCAACTCCTGAAAACGAAACTTTCGGATCAGGATCTTTCGGTACGCGCGCTGAACTGCCTCAAGGCTGCGGAAGTCGATACTATCGGCGACCTTGTGCGCTACAACCGCAACGACCTGCTCAAGTTCCGCAATTTCGGTAAGAAGTCGCTTACCGAGCTGGACGACCTGCTGGCTTCGCTCAACCTCCACTTCGGAATGGACGTGTCCGTATACAAACTGGACAAGGATTAAGGAGGTCGCTAACCCTTAAAGTAAATTAAGTATTAATTATGAGACACAATAAAAAAGTAAACCATCTCGGAAGGCAGGCGGGTCACCGCAAAGCACTGATGTCAAATATGGCGTCTTCGCTGATACTTCACAAGAGAATCGAAACGACCGTAGCAAAAGCAAAGGCCCTCAAGAAATATGTGGAGCCGCTTATTACCAAATCGAAAGAGGATACGACGCACCAGCGCCGCGTTGTTTTCAGTTACCTGAAAGACAAAGTGGCCGTAACGGAGCTTTTCCGCGTTGTAGCACCTAAGGTGGGCGACCGTCCGGGTGGTTACACCCGTATACTCCACACGGGTTTCCGTTTGGGTGACGCAGCCGAAATGTGTATAATCGAGTTGGTCGATTTCAACGAAACATATACCACTGGCGGTGCTGAAACCAAGGTTAAGACACGTCGCGGCCGCAGCGGAGCCAAGAAAGCGACTCCCGCAGCAGCAGCAGCAGCTCCTGCCAAGGAAAAAGCCGCCAAGCCTGCAGCAGCTCCCGTAGCCGAGGCTCCGGCCCAAAAGGTAGAGGAAGCTCCGGTGAAAGAGGAAGTCGTTGAAGTTCCCGCGGAGGTTCCTGCCGAAGCAGAGGCTTCCGTTGAAACTGAAGTACCTGCGGAAACTGAAGCTCCGGCCGAGAAACCGGCGGAATAAGTTTTACTTTCCTTCCGGCGGGTATGTGAGAATGTTCCCTAAAACCGGACAGGTGTAATACGAGGGTTTTGAGGAGTTCCTATAACCTTCACGACTGCACAACAAACAGTAGGCCTGCTCATAGAGCAGGCCTACTGTTTGATACTAACTTGTGTTTACTATTACAAGGGGAGCATCCCGCCTTTTATGAAACCGGATGCCCGACTTCTTATTTTTCGGCCCTCAGGGGAATTGCGGGCTGCGCACCCCTTTCGCGGGCGCTCCTGCCCGGTGCTTTTACATGCGGCGCATCGGCGTTGCCCGCTTTGCGTGCGCGGACTCCGTTGAAACCAGCATCCAGCGGGAAGCTCCATATGTCGGGCAGTTCTCCGCTGTATGTGCCGGTAATGGTGTGGCATTCGTCCGCGGAAAGGTCGTCATACAGATTAACCGATATTTGGTATTTTCCGTCGGCAGCCTTCTGTATGTCCACATACCCTCCGTCGACGCCGTAACCTATCGGTGCCGAATAGTGGTCGGCTTCGTTGAAATAGTAGGTTCCGTAAAATGTATTGCTGATCTCACCCTGCCTGAATCCCGGCATGAACAACTTTTTGCTGGTGTCCAGCGTGTAGAGTTCGTCTATTTTATATTGGCCGGTAGGAATATTATAAGGATCGTCGTCGGCCGAAGCGGGCAGGCAGATACCTATGCATAGTATCCAGGTGTCGGGATCTCCGTCGTCGGTCCACCAGCCGTACCATTCACCGTCGAGC
>CAKUKW010000146.1 GCA_934663885.1 uncultured Tidjanibacter sp. | reverse complement strand
ATAAAGTGGCTACGTATGCGAAGTTCACCGAATCGCTTCAGGCGATAGCGGCACTGAAGGCGTCGGAGGTAATTGTAAACATACGTTCGACCGGAGGTGACGTGAACGACGCTCTCCTTATCTACGAGGCGCTCTCTTCTCTGGAAGCGAAGGTTACAACCCGCTGTTACGGTTATGTGGCTTCGGCGGCTACGATTATTGCGCAGGCTGCCTCGCAGGGATGCAGGGAGATAGCTTCAACGACCCTGTACCTTATCCATTGTGCGGAAAGCGCAGCAGAGGGGAATTCCTTTTCAATGTCGCGCGCCAAAGAGTTGCTCGACAAGACAGATGGGAGGATAGTATCTATCTATTCTGCCAGGTCGGGGAAACCTGAGGAGGGCTTTGCATCGCTTATGGGTGAGAACGGCGGCAAGGGGCGTTGGCTCTCGGCGCATGAGGCGGTGGACACGGGCCTTGCCGATAAAGTCATCGAGCCCCGGAAGCTAACAAATGAGACACAAGAGGCGGCTGTGATGGCCGGATTGAAGGCTTTGGCGGTTATGAGCGGGATAACGATGGAGCCGGGGCTCGAAGAGGCGGATGATATCCGGGAAGTCACGAATAAACCGTTTATCCGGAAAATAATGGAAAAAATGAAGGACTTCTTCAGAGGTTTGTTCGAAGAATCTGCGGAGCCGGATGAGGATATCGCGCCATTGTGTAAAATAATGTATCAGGGAGATCCGGTTCCGTCAGTTGGGAATGAGCTGGCGCCGGTGGATAACGCGTTGATGGTACGAATGAAGACAATGCAGGCGGGAGCCGTACCTACACGTACGCTCGCCAGGGAAGATCCTTCTACAGGAGAAGCCAAACGCAATTCGAACGACGCGGCGTATTATGAAGACGCCATGAGTTTGAGGGAAAGAGGCGAGCGGTAGAGATGCCGCGAAGCATATATGTAACATATCAACTTAAATCAAAAAAATTATGGGTAAAATCGAAAATGTTAAAACCTACACGGGGAAAGACCTCGAAACCATCTTTTTCCGTCCGATGCTTACGGGCCCGGGCGCGGAGGATCTGGGTATAAGGGTATTGTATAATATGCCCGTTCCCACTACTCTGCATTTCTGGAAGCGTTCGGGTGACATACTGCAGAAGTACGTTACCGGGGGCTGGAAGGGTATCGACGCGTCGCAGAAGTTCCAGAAAACAATACAGCTCAACAAAGTTAAAGCTGAGATGGGATATTCAGCCGACGATTATTTTTCCCTCGTATACGAGCAGATCACTGGCCGGGCCGATGTAAATATGGACGATTTGGGCGGCACAGAGTTGGAAGAGGCCGAAACGGCGCTTTTTAAGGAGTCGGTGGCCGAAAGTATCAGGGTTACGATGTGGCTGGGCGATGTGAACCGTACAGGCGGGGATGGTAAATATAACTCTTTTGACGGCTTTGTAAAAAGGTTCGTTAACGATACGCAGGGCTCCGGAGAGAAACTCAAGTCGATCACTTACGACGCCGGCGAGGATACAAACGTTATGCTCGACAGCGTGTGGGAGCAGGCGCCCGAAGAACTGAAGAGCGCCAAATCCCAGGGCGAACTGGCATGGTTCGTTACTTCCGACGTCTACCGCGGTTATGAGGATTATCTCAATGACTCGGGACATGAATCGGCATTCCTCGCAATGCAAGAGGGCAGGAAGGAGCTTTATTATAAAGGTATACCCCTCGTGGACGTAAAGCTCGGCAGCTATCTCGAGCAGCTTACGGATATGCCTTCTTCATTCATACTCCTTACGGACCGCCGCAATCTTGCCCTGGCGGTGAATACCAGTGATTTTCCGGGAACAGAAGTACGCATGTGGTACAACCCCGACCTTATGGAGAACCGGCAGAGGGCCGTGTTTATGGCCGGGGCGGACTATCTTCTGCCGGAATTGACCGCTTTTGGCATAGGAATGTAATATGGCCCTTAAAGGATTCGAGAGGCTCTGCGTGAAACGAATGGGCGGGGTGGATTCCCTGTTCCTTGCCGATGCCGGTGATGTGGAATCGGTGGGATATGATCCGGTGTCCGGGGTTTTTACGTCAATTGCGCTGCGGGCGGGGGCTGCTTTTATGCGATACGATTTCAGGGAAGACAGTTGCCAGATGAGTGAAACGGTGGAACGTTGCGGCGGAGCGGTATCCGTAAAACATGAAGTGACTTTTGTTATTCCCGGTTTTGACGCTCCGCAGCGCGAGGCGACAGCACAGATCACAGGATGCGTGAACGGGGTGGTAGCCATAGTGGTGACTTCGCAGGGCGAGGCTTTCCTTGCAGGATATTCACATATTTTCGGCCGCGAAAGGCCCTTGAGGCTTGCTTCAGCCAAAAATACGACCGGTATAAAACCTACGGATGCCCCGGGCAGCTCTATTACGTTATCATCGGAAGATACCGATCTTTCATGCCTTTACAAAGGTATCCTGCCCCGTTAGGCGCCGGTTATCAGGGGGGTCTTACACGGATCCCCTGATATCATTAAAATATAAAAAAAGTGATTATGGATAATATAAAATCAAAGCCATACACCCCGAAGCTGTTTACAAAGCGGAATGGATCGGAGCCATTGTGGCAGGTATCGCGCGGCGTTTCCAACGGAAAATTCTGGCGGTGGGGTGATGACAACCTTTTTCCCGAAGCGCTCGCTCTGATGGCACGTCGTTCGACCATACACCGCCGCATACTCAATGATAAAGCGGACTATATAAGCGGGAAGGGTTTCAATATGGGCGACAGGCTGCCGGCCCTGCGAACATTCGTGGATTGCGCGAACGGCACAGGGGAAACACTGAGGCATATATTGAGGAAAGTGACGTTCGATAAACTGCTTTTCGGGAACTCTTTTATGGAGGTAGTTACCGACCACGACAGCTCTTTTCTCTCTTTTTACCATCAGGACGCTACCAGGTGCAGGGTCTTGCGAGAGGGAAAGAACGTGATACTCCATCACGACTGGTCTAAATTCCGGGAAGAGGAAGCTTCCGTATTGCCACTCTATCCTGAGTTTGCACGGGGGGAGGACGACAACATGCATTCTATCCTTCATTTCAAGGATTATGAGCCCGCTTTCGAGCATTACGGCGTTCCTTCCTACATAGCCGGCTTGAACGTTTCGGCGATAGCCTACAAAACCGACCGCTGGAATATAAGCCGGCTGGATAATTCGTTCCAGCTTTCGGGCGTAATGATGCTCGACGGAGGGGTTGACAACGAGGAGCAGGCGGGGGAAATAGTGCGTCTGGCTGAAAAGAAGTTCGCGGGAACTCCCGGACAAGTGATGTTCATGATAAAGGACTGCGAGGGCGGCGACGGTTCACGCTTCATTCCGATAGATTCTTCCTATGAAGGTGACTGGAAAACCCTCCACGAACAGGCTACCGGTGACATAGTGGTGGCACATTCGTGGTTTCGTTCGCTGAGCGGCCTGCAATATTCGTCGGGGTTCGAAACGCAGCGCATAGTTCACGAGTACGAAGTAGCGCTCAATACCGTTATCCTTACTGCACAGTCGGAACTTATGGAGCCCGTGAGGACGGTCATAGAGGATATCCTCCGGGAAGACTGTTCATCACTCGTAATAGTGAACAAGCCGCCCACCAGGACGCGTCCCGGTTATATGAGGATATGGGAGGCGCGGCAGGCGGACGGGCTGGATTTCGATCCGGAGAGCCCGCAGGAACAGCTGTTCGTCGCGGAACTGGGCAATGCGGCAACAGTACAGTAAATAACCAACTGATAGTGTGTGTATGAAATTACTGATAACCCCGGCGGAGGTCTCGGCCCTCTGCTTCGGGGGCGACCAAAACATGACCGCCGATTTTATAAAAGACAGCTCCATACTTACGGCACAGCGTAAATTCATATTTCCCGTAACGGGACAGAGCCTGTGGGCCGAACTCGAAAGGAACCGTTATCCTTCACTCGTCAACGGCTACATCAAATCCGCCCTGGCGCTATATGTAAAATACCTTATACTACCCGCCATATATTCGCAGGCGGGAATGCTCGGGGTGGTGCAATATGCGGGGCAGGGCTTCGGCAGTGCCGGGAAGGATGAATTCCTGAAGATGCGTGGAGTGGTAAAGCGGGAAGCGGACTCCCTCGTGAGGATATTATCGGAGCACCTCGAATCTTCATCGGGTTCATATCCCGAGTACGATGCCAGTGAAAATATCCTGAACTCGTTCAATATCGGAGGAGGGGTGGTGGTGTAGTATGGAAAACGCATGGAAATATGCAAGCGGCGCCCTGATGGGGATAGCTGCGTTCTTCGCGCCGATAGCATCCCTTGTCCTGTGCGCGGCGGTATTTGTGTCGGTAGATTTCGTTACGGGCATACTGGCGAGCCGGAAACGGGCCGCGAAGGCCGGGAAAGGGTGGGGGATAGAGAGCGGCAAAGCGTGGAAAACAATCTATAAACTATGCTTTATCATGGCAGGCATAGTGCTGGCCTGGCTTATCGACAGCCATATACTTGCTTTCCTCGGTCTCCGGCTTGCCAACATGTTCACCGGATTCGTCTGCGGGGTGGAATTCTGGAGCTACCTGGAGAACGCGGCTGAAATATCCGGACACCCGGTGTTCAACTGGCTGAAACGCTACATGAAGAAAAAGATAGACAAAGCCCTGGACAATGAAGACGGGTATGACGACTAATAAAAAATCGCCTTACGTTACGTAAGGCGATTTTTTATTAGTCATTGTAGGTCCGTTATCCGTTTTTATTAAAGAAGGAATATGTTTTTATAGCCTATTTGCATAGTTATTAATTTCTTTATATAATTTGACCTGGAACGCAATTCAGCCGGAAGTGCTTTGGCAAAAGATATAATCAATGACATAATAGCGGAATAAAAGATATGGAAAAACTAATATGGCTGTTAACCATAGGTTTGATAGGCGTAGCCGATTCCCAGGCCCAAAATAAATGGTTCGTTTCACCGGGGGGCAGGGTGCGCTTTTGTCGACGAAGGATCGCCGTTATACGTTGACCTAACGGTAGGGCACTATTTAGGGGCGGAGAACAGATACCGTGTCGACCTTACGGGCAGTTATCTGTTTAGTGAGGGCGACGGACAATTTGCGGTTGCCGGTCTGTTCACGCTCGGCGAGTGGCTTCGACTGAAAACTGACGGATTCCATAACACTTCCTCGATAGGAGTAGGAATAATGAAAAACCAAGCCGCTAATAGTGTAGATCTTATGATTCCTCTGAAGATGAGTTTCGGTTACAACATAACGGATAATTTTGCAGCCGGAGTAGATGTGGGTATCAACTTTAATCTCCCTGATTTCTCTTACAGGAGTTATGCCTATTGCGGAATTTACCTCGCTTTCAGGCTGGGTAAATACAGAAAATAAATATACGAAGTTTTGGACGATGAGTAAAAGGC
>CAKUKW010000145.1 GCA_934663885.1 uncultured Tidjanibacter sp. | reverse complement strand
AGCCAGCCCCCGACGAAGCCGCAGACCAGACAGCATCCCCGGCTCGGGCGTACGTTCACCCCACCACCCTCTTCCCACGCAAAAAAAAATCTGCTATAATACAACCACGCAAAACAATCACATTCAAAATCCAAAGAAAGACAAGGTAAACCATAAATGAAATTTCCACCCAACATCAAAATCCCCGACTCCATCAAACGAGTCCTCAAACGAGAATCCACCCCGGATCCCCTCCACGAACCCAAACGTCCCATCAGGCGCAACCCCAAGGACAATCCTTTTACCGTAACGGTGAGCGCCCTTTTCACGCACTTCCAGCGCATTTTCCTGCTCAATTACAAACGATGGCAGGCTAAGTATAAAAACATTCCACTGCCCACCGACGCGGAAATGAGTGCGCTTCTGAAACTGCCCAACCCCTATTTCCTGAACGAATATAAAACCGCGGCGAATAATTTTCCGAATAAGAAAGTTTTCGTTATATTTGGAATATTGCGCGAATACGACATGAAAAGCAAAGGCATAGGCGGCGGATCGGCCGGCGACGGCGAGTTGCTGCGCGAGATGCTGATGAAGATTTTTATGATATAACTGCTTACACCCATGATATCCGGTAAGATATATTGCAACAGCGTACTGGTCGACCCACAGAGGGAGCGGCTCGATGCGGAACAGTTGCTAAGCAACAATTATGTCTATGCCAGGATAAATACCGTAGGACACAAACCGCTTTATCTGGAGCGGCACCTTCATTATGCAGCGCTTTCATTTGAAAAACTTTACGGCCGGAAACCTTCTATAGACACAGACAAAATATCTTTCCAGGTTGGCAAGCTGCTTTACGAGAACCGGCTGCCACGTACGGGTAATATAGTTACCATATACATAGTGCCACGCTACGGCGATAACGGGCGCGGCAAACAGGACATTATAATAACCACCGGAATAAGTACCATTTATCACAGGTATGAAGTCCTGAGCATAAGGCCCAAAGCCATCTTAACCAATTATGAAATACCTTTCGCCGAACACCGTACAGCCGTATCGATGACTGCAGCTGGCTATATGGAGGAATTCGCCGTAAGGGCCGGCGCCAAGGCCTCCCTGAGAGCCAACCGGGCCGGGAATCTGGTTTCGGCGGGCGACTATCCAGTATTCGCGGTCAGGAAAGGGGTCGTCATAACTCCCGAACCTTCAAACGGAACGGGCGAAAACGTCGAGTATGAACTTATGATGCGGGTCTGCGAACGGGCCGGAATAGAAGTCGAACTGCGCGACATACCAGTGGAGGAGCTACCTGAAACGGAGGAGTTGATGGTATTCAACCATACAGGAATACAGTCTGTTTTATCGTGTGGCGAAATTTTTTTCTACAATCTTACGGCGATAGAACTCGATAAGCAGCTTCAGGAAATTACCGACGAGGGGCTTTCTAACAATGGGTAGTAGGAGCCTGTGCCTAAATTGAAGGCAATGGACGCATCGACTTACAAACAGGGCTGGCTTATTAAGGCCGCCCTGTTTTTTGCCTTCCGCATTCTCTATTTCTTCTTCGTAAATACGAACTTAGAGCTGATTTCCTTATTATTGTATACCCTCTCAATAACGTCGGCGAAGGTCTCGGCCGTGCTGAGGACAGTGAATTTAGAGGTGTCCTTATCTGCACGCAAGGGGATTGTGTCGGCTACTATAACTTCACACAGCGAGCTGTCGTTTATCCTTTGGTATGCGGGGCCCGAGAGCAAAGGGTGCGTCACCACTGCACGAACGCTCTCGGCGCCTTTCTCCATAAACATATTGGCCGCTTTCGTGATGGTGCCGGCCGTATCTATCATATCGTCCAGTAAGATAATATTGCGGCCTTCGACATCGCCGATAGCCGTCATGGTGCCCACAACGTTCGGCTTTTCGCGGTGCTTGTGGCAGATCACCAGGGGCGTATTGAGGTGCGACGCGTAACTGTTAGCCCTCTTCGCACCGCCAATGTCCGGGGTAGCCATCGAAAGGTTTTCCAGTTCCAGCGATTCTATATAAGGAAGGAATATCCGGCTCGCGTAAATATGGTCCACCGGAATATCGAAAAATCCCTGTATCTGGTCAGCGTGAAGATCCATAGTGATAATCCTGTCGACCCCGGCCGACACAAGCAGGTTCGCAACCAGCTTCGCCCCTATCGGAACCCTCGGCCTGTCCTTACGGTCCTGGCGCGCCCAGCCGAAGTATGGCATGACGGCTATTATCTTATAAGCCGAAGCCCTGCGAGCGGCATCGATGATAAGTAAAAGTTCCATAAGGGTTTCCGCGGGAGGCGGAGTGGACTGGACAATAAAAACCGTACAGCCGCGAATGCTTTCGTTAAAAGCGGGCTGGAACTCGCCGTCGGCAAATTCGGTTACAACCAGGTCGCCCAGGTCGCAGCCGTATTCGGCCGCTATTTTCTCGGCAAGCGGACGGGAACCCCTTCCCGCAAAGATTTTGAGTTTATGGAGAGCCATTTTTATGTGTTTTATAGAAGTTGCAGGGAATACGCGAACAAATATAAGCCTTTATCGGTTACCCCGCCTTAGCAGGGTGAAATTATTTATCAACAATATATTCAAAAGCGCCCGTTTACTCTGCGCGGCTATTTTTGTGCCGCTGGACAGTTATAGTTTTGCGGCCAGACAGAGATCGATAAAACCCAGTATTTCATCCCCTCCCGCCCTTTTTTCGGCGGATGTGAGGAAAACCGGCGGCAATTCCTCCCACCATTGCGACAGGGTCTTTTTATACACCTCGACGTTTTGTGCGGTCTGGCGGGCGGACTGCTTGTCCGTCTTGGTAAAGACTATCCCGAACGGTATCCCTTTTTCGCCCAGCATATTCATAAAGTCGATGTCGATCTTCATCGGCGCATGCCTCGAATCGACCAGCACGAACAGGAAATGCATCTTCTCGGCGCGCGTAACGTAATTGACGATAATATCCGCAAACTCCTGCCTGTCGCTCTTGGAGGTCTTGGCATAACCATAACCCGGGAGGTCGACCAGATACCAGCTTTTGTTTATCAGGAAGTGGTTGATGAGCCTCGTTTTACCCGGCGTGCCCGAGACTTTCGCCAGCGACGAATTGCCCGTAAGCATATTGATTAGGGACGACTTGCCGACATTACTGCGGCCGATAAAAGCGAACTCATCGAGTCCGTCCCTGGGTATTTGCGAAAGCTTGCTGCTGCTGAATTTGAATTCTGCCGAAGTGATCTTCATCGGGCTTGCGTTATTAGTCCTGCCGCAAAGGTACTAATTCCTGCCTTAAACATGATAAGCAGAGCCCTTAAATTATTGAAATAATTTATTAATAGCCATTTCCGGTTTTAGCTTGGAACCGCAGTTTATTCGTTATAATTTTGTATCCGCCTCGGAGGAAGGTTAAATTTTAATGAATAATTTTAACCGGGCTCTGAAACAAACCTTAAAAATTGACTTTAAACTTTCAATGAAAAAACTAACCACGCTCAACCAATTCATAATCGAGCAGCAGAGCCGGCACCCCGAAGCGACGGGCAATTTTTCAGGACTGCTCCAGCACATAGTCATAGCAGCCAAAAAGATCAACCGGGAAGTTAATAAGGCGGGCCTGGCGGACATTCTGGGCCAGTCGGGCAGCAAGAACGTACAGGATGAGGAGCAGCAGAAGCTGGACGTATACGCCAACGAAGTATTCATGGAAGAGCTTGAGGCAAGCGGCGAGTGCTGCGGATTCGCTTCCGAAGAAGACGAGTGCACGACTGAATTCAACAAGGAATTCTGCCGCGACGCCAAATACATACTCTGCGTAGACCCGCTCGACGGCTCCTCCAATATAGACGTGAACGTTTCCGTAGGGACTATTTTTTCGATATATAAGCGCAAATCCCCCGTAGGTACCTCTCCCACCCCGGAAGATTTCCTCCAGAAGGGCTCGGAGATGATAGCCGCCGGTTATATAATGTACGGCTCCTCTACGATGTTGGTGTATTCCTCAGGCAACGGGGTGTACGGTTTCACGCTCGACCCGTCCATCGGTGAATTCTGCCTTTCGCACCCCAACATAAAGACACCGGAAAAGGGCAGCATCTATTCGATAAACGAAGGTAATTATGAAAAATTCCCGATAGGGGTAAAGAAGTTCATAAAATACTGCCAGGAAAAAGATAAGAAAAGCAACCGCCCCTATACTTCACGTTATATAGGTTCGCTTGCGGCGGATTTCCACCGCAACCTGCTGAAGGGGGGGATATTCCTCTATCCGAGTACCGACAGCCATCCGAGCGGAAAACTCAGGTTGGTGTATGAATGCAATCCCATTGCTTTCATAGCCGAGCAGGCCGGTGCCCAGGCAAGTGACGGCACCCGCAGGATCCTCGACATACAGCCGGACGACGTTCACCAGCGCACACCGTTTTATGTAGGCTCGAAGAATATGATGAAAAAGCTGGACGAGTTCCTGGCGTTTTTCAATAACATCTAACCTGATATTAAAACAGAAAAGCCGCTTTATATAAAGCGGCTTTTAATTTATCGGCGATCCGTTCCTACAGGGAAGTCCTTACTCCCATCTGGTATACCGGAACCCTCTCCGTAACATAATCCTTGCGGCCGTCTGTAATTTTAGCCACCACCATATCGGCTACGGCATAGCTCGCACCCGAAGCGGGCTGGTTACGCGAATTTTTCCTGGCCTGATCGGCTGAAAGCGGAGGATAAGCCGCCGCGGCGAGCCCTTCCGGTTTGAGCTCCAGCATGACGGGCTCCCCGCTCAGGTCGCCCGTAGGCAATATACCCTTGACCTCGTTTATGCGGCAGACAACATAAGTATTCCTATCCCTTTCGGGAGTAATATAAAATCTGACAGTATAAGTTTCCTCACTCTGCTTCCCCAGGAAAAGCTCCATATAATCGTTCTCGATCTTATCCATCCTTTCCAGAGCGGCCTTAAGCCCTTCACCGTAAACATTCTCTCCGATATCGCCCATAATCAGATCTACCCTGCGCTTGCGGATATTATATATCATATTGGCAGCGTCGCGCGCAGCATCCTCGGCATTCTTCTGCGAGGAAGAAAGCCTGTCGGGAAGTACACGCATAAAACCTGCACCTGGCTCGATATGGGATATTATTTCGAAGGTGCCTCCCGCCGGTTCGGCATTCCGCTGAAGTGAAGTTTCGTTGTCAATCCAACCGATAGACGCCGACTCGACCTCGTAGAGCTCCTTATCGGCCAGCGGGGCTATTACACCGAGGTAACGCTGCGCAAAACGGGCGTATTCCCCTGTGACGACCTTCTCGTGCCTGACCGTAATATCTACTATCAGGGTCGTGGAAGGAATAACATAAGCCATGCTTCCATCCTGCATGGTCACTTCGCCGGTCTTCGAAATTTTAAGGTTCTGGGCCGGACAGACCAGCGCTCCCGTCATC
>CAKUKW010000144.1 GCA_934663885.1 uncultured Tidjanibacter sp. | reverse complement strand
ATTGTGCCCAGAGCGGCCCCCAATGCACCGGCGTAGGCCGAAATTGAGCCCCCTCCCGGAGCCGGCGATTCGCTTGCGGTCTCTTCCGCGAAGTCCTTGCAGGTCATGTCGATAAGTTTCCTGCTCTTGTCTTCTGCCGCCAGCAGGTATTCGATAACTTTCTCTTCGGGCTTGAACGGCACGAGGTCGTCGAGTCCCATGCTTTTGATTGCTATCTTCATCAGTTCGGCCTCCGAAACGCCCGTCGAACGTTTCTGTTTGCGCAGGAAATATTTCGCAGCGTCGACAAGGGCGCTCTTAGGTACGAGTCCCACGATTTCAGTTCCTGTAACCCGGATGCCACGAGCCTCGGCCGCCCTGACTACTTCGTCGAAAGCTATATGGAGGGGGGTGGCGTTGATGTCGGTAATATTCATAGATACCTGCGCGATGCCGTATTCGTCGATGAACCATCCTATGGCTTTCGTGCCCTTCAGCGTACCGGGAATCATTACCGGTTCGCCTTTTTCATCCTTGAGCGGCTTGCCGTTGGGTTTTCCTCCTTCACGCACGGGACGTCCTTTTTCGCGGACATCGTATGCTATGGCGTTGGCGCGCCTGGTGGAAGTGGTATTGAGGTTGAAGTTGACCGCTATGAGGAAATCCCTCGCGCCCACGACGGTCGCTCCGCTGCGGGAAGCCTGCTCGGTATATCTTCCGGGTCCGAAATCGGGCGCTTCGTTCGGATCGGAGATGCGTTTTTCCAATCCTTCGTACTCGCCCCTGCGGCAGACAGCCAGGTTGCGCCTTTCGGACCTGTTGGCAGCGGCTTCGTAATTATACGTGGGAACGCCTAATTCGTCGTATATGCGTGCCGCCAGTGAACGTGCTATCGCCGCGCACTCCTCCAGGGTGATCCCGGCAACCGGAATGATTGGCACCACGTCGGTGGCTCCGATCCTCGGGTGCGCTCCCTTGTGCCTGCGCATGTCTATCAGTTCCGAAGCCTTCTTAACTCCCCTGAAAGCCGCTTCGGCCACCGCTTCCGGTTCGCCCACGAAAGTGACTACGGTGCGGTTAGTGGCGGCGCCCGGGTCGACGTCGAGCAGCCTTACTCCTTCTACGGATTCTATGGCATCCGTAATCTCCTTTATAACAGTCATATCGCGCCCTTCACTAAAGTTCGGGACACACTCCACCAGTCTTTTTTCCATATTATATTTCGTTGGTTTTTATAGTAGCTTTTTCAATCCTCCAAAGTTAGGCATTTTAGGGCCTGTTAAAAAATAACTACCGCAATATTTTAACAGGCCCTAAACTCTTTTTTAATAATTCCGGTAGTGTTTTTGGCCGCTTCGGTCACAAAAAGGTACTTCTCACCCCATGCCTCCCCTTATCTTTACATACGGATAACGGAGACTGAAATGCAGATGTGCTTTTAACCTAAGCATAAATACGTATTTGTTTTAAATGGCCGGATTTTTGTGAATATCAGCATACTAAAAAAGACATATTTCCGTATGTGAATTTAATAACAGAAAATTACTTAACCCTATCGGAAAATTTTCTATCTTTGAAAGATATTTTCAGTGATCCGGCGCCGGTGGCGTAATTTTTTAATTTACAGGCGGAAAGACTACAGGGTGATTTTGGAGAAAACAAATTGAAAACATATATATTACCATGGAAAACAAACTTCAGGAGCTGACCAACAAACTTTACGAGGAAGGGCTGTCAAAAGGGCGCGCCGATGCCGATAAAATTCTTTCGGAGGCGCAGGAAAAAGCCGGGAAAATTGTTGCGGAGGCTAAAGAGGAGGCGGAAGGGATAAAGAGCAAAGCCCGCAAGTCGGCCGAGGAATTGCAGCGCAACACTATGACGGAATTGTCACTGGCCGGCAAGCAGGCCGTTGCGGCCCTCAAGGAGAGTATCAACGGCATGATAATCGCGAAATCCGTTTCGGGCTCCGTCCGTAATGTTACCGTAGATCCGCAGTTTATCAAAGAGATGCTCCTGGCCGTGGGCGCCAATTGGAACGGAGCGTCTTCCGGTAAGGTGACTCTTTCGGCACTTTTGCCAGCCGAATGGCAGGAGAAGTTCGCAAAGGAGTTCGAGGGTGCGACTAAAGAGCTCCTCAAGGAAGGTATCGAAGTTGGGTATTCCGATAAAGTTAAAACAGGATTCAAGGTAGGCGAAAAAGGAGGGGGTTATTACATCAGTTTTTCCGACGCCGATTTCGACGCCCTGCTCGGCGAGTTCCTCAAGGAGAAAGTTTCCGGTATCCTTTACGGCAAATAGGAATTATGAATTATGGTTTATGAATTAGTTAGATGTGTTTTGTGTAATGACGAACAAATCGGAATTCATAAAATTTAATGTTACAGGCTTAAATGTTTATGCCTTATGATTTTCAGGCCATAATTTATAATTGATAATTCATAATCAACCAGGAAATGTTCGATAAACAATACTACACGCTTGTCGCCGGCCTGAAGGAGTATTCGAGGGAAACGGATACTAAAGGTTTCGACGCGCCCGCCATTATTGAAGAAATCAAGGATGGCGTATCGGCGCGCGACCGCCGTACCGTGGAGCTTTTCTATTCATGGTACGACATCGAGAACATAATAAACATACGGAGCGGCAGGGAGCAGTTTTCATCCTTGGGGAATTTTAGGCGCGAAGAGCTGGAAGAAGAATTAGCAAACCCGCAACGCCTTCCGGGATGGATGTCCAGGGTTATAAATACTTATATCGCGATGGAAAAGGACGGCTCCGACGCGGATGCCGACGATGAGCTGGACACGGAGAAAAAGTTGGAGAACAACCTTTTCGCAGCGTATTATGCAGAATGCGAAAAATCGAATTCGAAATTCCTGCGCGAATGGGGCAGGTTCGACCATACCCTGCGCAACATATCCGCAGCTTTCGCCGCCCGCCGCAGGAGTATGCCCGTAAGTGAGGTGGTGGTAGGCGAGGGGGACATAGTTACCTCCCTTTCCCGCAGTTCTGCGGCCGATTTCGGGCTGAAAGGCGAGGTGGGCTACATAGACCAGGTGATGGCCGCCATGGGCGAGGGCAACAACCTCCTCGAAAAGGAGCGTAAAATAGACGACATCCGTTGGGATATGGCCGACGAACTGACGGCGATGAGCTATTTCGATATCGATTACCTACTCGGCTACCTTGTCAGGGTAAATATCATACACCGCTGGGCGACGCTCGACCCGCAGAGGGGCAACGATATGCTGAAGAGGCTCATAGACAACCTGACGGGAAGCGAAGTGCTGGGTGCGGTACCCGAACAGTAACAGGATAAGATAGATAATAAAGATATAAGAATGAAAACTAAAGGAAAAGTAACCGGAATTATTTCCAACATGGTGACCGTAGCCGTGGATGGTCCGGTATCCCAGAACGAGATATGCTATATCCACCTGGGGGATGTGAGCATGATGGCTGAGGTTATCAAAGTAGTTGGTTCTTCGGCTTACGTGCAGGTGTTCGACGCCACGCGCGGGCTGGACGTAGGTGCTCCCGTCGATTTCGAAGGACACATGCTCGAGGCCACACTCGGCCCTGGTATCCTTTCGAGGAACTACGACGGCCTGCAAAACGACCTTGAGAAAATGGAAGGTCTGTTCATCAAGAGGGGCGAGCATACCGAAAAACTCGACCACGAGATGCTTTGGGGTTTCAAGCCGATTGCCAACGCCGGCGACGAGGTCACGGCCGGAGACTGGCTGGGCGAAGTCAAGGAGCAGTGGATAGCACACAAGATCATGGTGCCTTTCGTAATGACAGGCACATATAAAGTGAAGAAGGTTGCCGAGGCAGGCGAATATAACATCGACCATACCGTTGCGGTACTGGAAGATAGCGAAGGTAAGGAGCATAAAGTCACGATGGTGCAGAAATGGCCGGTCAAACAGGCCGTGAAGGGTTATGTATCCAAACCGCGGCCGTCGCGTATTATGGAGACCGGCGTACGCCCGATAGACACTTTCAATCCTATTGCCGACGGCGGTACGGGATTTATCCCGGGACCTTTCGGTGCCGGAAAGACCGTTCTCCAGCACGCGATAGCAAAACAGGCCGAGGCCGATATCATAATAATGGTCGCCTGTGGTGAGCGCGCCAACGAGGTGGTCGAGATATTCGCGGAATTCCCGCACCTCGACGACCCGCATACCGGGCACAAACTGATGGAACGTACGACCATAATATGCAATACGTCGAATATGCCAGTCGCCGCGCGTGAAGCGTCGGTTTACATGGGTATGACGATAGGGGAGTATTACCGTTCGATGGGACTGAAAGTACTTATCCTCGCGGACTCCACTTCGCGCTGGGCGCAGGCCCTCCGCGAGATGAGCAACCGCCTGGAAGAGCTTCCGGGCCAGGACGCTTTCCCGATGGACCTCTCGTCCATCATATCCAATTTCTACTCCCGAGCGGGTGTAGTCAACCTCCGCAACGGATCGACCGGTTCGGTAACGTTCCTCGGTACGGTGTCGCCGTCGGGCGGTAACCTGAAGGAGCCGGTTACGGAATCTACGCAGAAAGCGGCGAGGTGTTTCTACGCCCTTTCTCAGGCCAGGGCCGACAGCAAGCGGTACCCGGCAATAGACCCGCTCGACAGTTACTCGAAGTACCTTGAGTATCCCGAAATGATAGAGTTCCTCGACAGGCACATAGAAATGGGATGGGTCGATAAAGTAAACCGCGGCAAAACGATAGTCCAGCGCGGTAAGGAGGCGTCTGAGCAGATCAACATCCTCGGCGACGACGGGGTGCCCATCGAATACCACGACCGTTTCTGGAAGAGCGAACTTATCGACTTCGTGATCCTACAGCAGGACGCGTTCGACAAGGTCGACTGTAACACCCCCCTCGAAAGGCAGAAATTCATGTTTAACAGCGTGTTGGATATTTGCAGGATGGAGTTCCGTTACGACGATTTCCAGGACTGCTCCGCATTCTTCAAGTCGCTGATAAACGTCTTTAAGCAGCTCAATTATTCGCAGTGGCAGAGCGACAAGTTCAGGGAGTACTGCGACCAGATAGACGAAATGATAAAAGCAAAAACAATTTAGGGATTGAAAATTTAAAGATTTAGAAGTTGAAAAATCAGCAGGACATAATCTTTAAATCCCTAAATCCTTGAATCCTTAAATCCCAGGAAGATGAAAGCATTCCAGAAAATATATACCAAGATAGATAATATCACGAAGGCCACCGTAAGCCTCAGGGCTAACGGCATAGGCAACGACGAGCTCGCTACGGTGGGCGGTAAGTTGGCTCAGGTTGTCCGAATCGACGGCGAGAACATCACTCTACAGGTTTTCGAGGGAACGGAGGGCATAGCCACCGACTCGGAAGTGGTATTCCAGGGCGAGCCTCCTACGCTGAGGGTGAGTGACGACCTTGCAGGCAGGTTCTTCGACGCGTACGGACAGCCGATAGACGGAGGTATGCCTGTCGACGGTACCCCCGTCGAGATTGGCGGCCCGACCGTGAAC
>CAKUKW010000143.1 GCA_934663885.1 uncultured Tidjanibacter sp. | reverse complement strand
CGGTAAGCCGGACAGGCTCGAGGGCGCTGCTCCGGCGGCACCTAAAGAGAGCGATCCCGGATTCATTAACGTCATAGGGGAAGACAGCATCACACGTTTCGACAGGGCGAAAAAGAAAAAGAGCCGCAATAAAAAGAATAAACCGCAACAGGCCGCCGAAGGAGCCGAAAAAAACAGGGAAAATAAAAGCGGAGAAAACCGGAGGCCCGATAACAGGGAGCAGGGACAGGGAGGCCGCAGGCAGGAGCGCCCCGAACGTCAGGAACGTTCTCAGCGTA
Organism: uncultured Tidjanibacter sp.; assembly: GCA_934663885.1. Lineage (GTDB taxonomy): Bacteria > Bacteroidota > Bacteroidia > Bacteroidales > Rikenellaceae > Tidjanibacter. Next base: position 5,228 of record CAKUKW010000143.1, on the reverse strand, counting down.
CCGATTTGGGGAAACGTCAGGAGAACAGGCCTAAACAGAATAAGGGAAGCCAGGAAGCTAAAAACGCGCCCTCTTCGGGCAACGGCCAGGGGCAGAAAAACCGCTCGGGCCAGCGAAAAGACAACAGCCAGGGCAACAATAAACCCCGTCCGGCAGGCGGCGGCAATAATCCCGCAGGAGGGAAAGAAGGATAATGCCCCGGACTACAATCAATTTCCCCGGAAATGAACCAGAAATTAAATCAAGGATTGCTGGGCATAGCGGCGTCGCTTATATTGCTCACTACGGGATGCACTTGCGAAGTTAATTCCGTGGCGGTAGAGGTGAATCCCTCGGGATGGACCGGCGGACAGACAGTACAGGCGATATTCCCTAACAGGGATACGCTGTCGGTACGCGAAATAAGCGTTTTTATGCTGTGCTGCGGCCGCACCGGCAGTGATTCCCTCGAGTTATTCCTAACAACAATAACACCAGATTCCCTATCCGTTACGGAAACTATAGTGCTCTACCCCTCAGCGGCGGTCGGCACCACACGTTACCGCCAGGTGACCCGGCCTTACAGGAGTAATATTATCCTTGGGAAAACCGGCGAGTACCATTTTGAATTCAGCCATGAATATATTCCGTCCCTCGAAGGGATAAAAGCGGTAGGTATAAATGTAAAAAATCTCCGGGGCCGGTCTGATCAGGAAATTTAATCCGTATTACAATATTGACGGATATATTTTCCAAACAATAAATTCTCAAAGATTACAACTACCTGAACGGCCCTATGGGTATTCAAAACCGTTATTCATGATGCCCTCCCGCTATCGCTGCGAACAGGGTTTTCTATACCGGGTACCAATTCCTTCCCAATATTATTTTTCGGCATACACCGTGATACTGAATATAACGGCCGGACTGGATTTATAACGGGCGAGCTCTTCTTCTTCGAGATATTGTTTCAGTATGTCCTCAGGCACTATTATAGGTTTTTCCTTTTGCAGGGTTATATTCCTGAAGCCCGCCTTACGGATATAATCCAAATATTCCTCCTTTTCGATAGCGCTTGCCACGCATCCGGCATACATCTCTGCCGCCGACTTTATCTTTGCTGGGAGGACGCCTGTCAGGACTATATCAGAAATACTGAAATGCCCGTCGGGCTTAAGCACCCTGTATATTTCCGCGAATATGGCCGTCTTGTCCGGAACAAGGTTAAGGACGCAGTTGCTCACCACAACATCCGCCGTATCAGTGGGGACAGGCATATTTTCTATATCGGCGAGAATAAATTCCACATTATCGTAACCTCTCCGTTTTGCGTTGGCGTTGGCTTTTTCTACCATTGCGGGAGAAAAATCTATACCGATTACCCTGCCGGTATCGCCCGATTCAGACCTTGCCACGAAACAGTCGTTTCCCGCGCCGCTCCCCAGGTCTATGACAGTATCTCCCTGTTTTATATAAGCAAATTCAGTGGGTAGCCCGCATCCGAGCCCCATATCCGCATCGGGGTTATATCCGGTCATCCCCCTGTAGCTATCGCTCATTATGGTATATACCCTGGATTTTTTGCAACCGCAACCACCTTCGTTTTCCCGGCCCTGTAAAGCGAGATTGTTATACTTCTCCTTTACCATTTCTTTTATCTCCTTATTATTCATAGCTGTATTATATTATTGTTCGTAATTTACCGAACATTGTCGACAAAAAAATTATCCGCAGCAGGAATTGTTATCCGGCATTTCCCTGAAGAATCCGGACAAAAGGCGTTTCGCAAGTATCCAGTTATCCCGGTTGATGCAGTACCGCACCTTAGGGGTTTCTATCTCTCCCTGTATCAATCCAGCATCCTTAAGCTCGGAAAGGTGCTGGGACACGGTCGCCTTAGCTATAGGCAGGACTTCGTGTATATCACCGAAAAAACAGCTCTCCTGCGCCGCAAGGAAGTTAAGGATGGCTACCCGCGCAGGATGTCCAATAGCTTTGGCAAAGCGGGCGACCCGCAGCTCCTCATCAGTATATTTACTTTTACCCTCCATATTATGTTCGCAATATTACGAACAATATTTTAAACAGACAAATAATTTTGCGGAATATTTACAGAGCCAGAGTCTGGTGTACGAACAGTAAGTGCCATTTACTAAAATTATAAACGACAAGGCCGGCAATCATCGGATATCGGCCTTTATTGAGTAATTGCATTGATAGCAATTCGCCTATTGATAACAGAGACTTCTTAAAGAAATCCTAAAAATCTATGAGCAAACGATAATTTACAGACTCGTCAGATGTTTATCGTGGGTAAGCTGGTAAAACATTAGCCCCTAAACAGTCCCATTTCAGAGGAAATTGCCATCATGCGGGCCAAAGTCCCGATAAACACAACTTGGGTTCTGGCTTCGAGCTATTAAAACAAAAACGAGCGATAACCACTTGATTATAACTTGCTAAGTTTGTAATTACCTTCTTTCCGCCCCAGCCTGTGTCAGACTTGCGGGGCTTCGCCAGTGATCAAAAAAAGGCTGCGTTAGCAGCTTTTTCGTGATTCGCCTGGGGATCGAGCGCCCACCCTTGGCAGAAGTAGGTCTTACGGGATTGTCGAATAAGGACGATAAAAAAGGTACCGATTTCTCAGTACCTTTTTTATTTAAAAGCTTGACTTCTTATTAACCAAAAACCGCCCGCAAAACTATCGTGCCGGCAGATTGTCCGAAGTGTAAGAGAAGTCAGAAGCGTTGCTGAAGTAATTCTGTGAGTATTCAGCTGCAGGCACAGGCCTTACAGGAGCAGGGGCGACGTCGCCTGTTTTCGTCAGGGTCAGACCGCAAGTGTAGCAGCCGCCGCCGAGGCAGTTGTCGTTTTCATCATAAGCCAGGAACAATGTGCCGGAAGGATAAGGAACATTGTCTACACTCACAGTGTCGCCGCCGTCAACGCTGAAAGAAAGTGTCTGGCCATTTCTCTCTACTGTTACCTCGATAGCCAGGCCCTGGCTATTGCAGAAGTTGCCAGGTCCGCAGAGCGTAAGAAGAGACTTGGCTGTATTGGAGAATACCGTAGGAGAACACTCCTGGTTGGCAGCTACAGTAAGCTTGCCGGTAGTATCGTCGAATGTAGCTAAATAGTCGTCAGTACGTACGGTAGTGAACATGTTGTTAACACCGGTAAATTCTTTAAGCCTTACAGTGGTAGCGTCTACTTTTTCTATAGTTACGGTGTGAGTGTTATCATAAGCTGAATTTCCTGCAATAAAGAAACCGGAGGCACTCCATGACCCAACGAGTTCGTCGATAGTTATCCTTTGCGATAGCATGAGTTTCTTTTCAATAGAGCCTGAGCCTGAGCCGGCAGTTACCGTAATTTCCTGGCTTCTGGCAACATTGGTAGCGCTTACGGTTACGTCGAAAGAAGCGTTGCCCTTACCCGTGAGGTTTCCGCTTAAAGTTGCCCAGGTGGGAACACCGGAGATTGTCCAATCAGTGTTGCAGGTAATTTGGAATGTCAGAACTTCACCTCCGGATTTGAAATTCAAAGTACCGGGAGCAACATAAAGTTCCGGTTGCACACCGTTTGTGCAACTGGTCATACTTACACACAATACAGCACCCATCAGGATAGCGATAGTGCCGAAAAATAATATTAATTTTTCATACCAATTTTTGTTTAGAGTCTGTTTGAAAATATTGTTTATAAAAGTTTAATCATCAGGACAAAAAGCGGGGTAAATCATACTTATCGCTGAACTTAAAGTTCTTTCAAAGTCTTTAGTCAATCGTCTTTAACAGGTAGAAAACTTATTAAAGATTTAACATCAAATGTGATACTGTGTTAACTAATCCATCATCCGTCTTAATCGGGATTATTTAAACTGGGCGCTAAGATATGCAAAATAAATAAGAAAACTGATTAATTATAAAAAAAGTTAAGCGGAGACAGCGTGTTTAACCTGTTATCGCATCAAAGAATAAAACCCTAATTATCATTAGATTTGCAGGGCTTCGTCGGTGATCGACAAAAAAGGCTGCGAATGCAGCCTTTTTTCGTGATTCGTCTGGGGCTCGAACCCAGGACCCCATCCTTAAAAGGGATGTGCTCTACCTGCTGAGCTAACGAATCTCCTTCATTTTTGCCTCCGGTTCTACCCGAAAAGCGGTGCAAATATAGTCAGTTTTTTTTGTTTACCAAAACTGAGCTCTAAAAAAACCAAACGGACTCAAGGTAGGAGCCTTGAGTGGGCGTACCCGAATCGGCAGGCGAGTTGTCAAAGTTCCTTCGCAACAACCCTCAGGGGCTGTATGATGACCGACGAATCGCCATTCATCCTGCTTGTGGAAACGATACGGAAAGCCTTGACAGGTTTGGCCGCTTTTATAACCGTTTTCCCGTCATTCATATCTTCGTACTTCGAAAATTCTTTGTCGCCGGCATATTTGACTTCGACATAACCGGAGGGTATAATGCAGCGCCGCAGGTAAGAGTATCCCGACACGAACTCAATACGGTCGCAATCCACAGCTTTATCGAATTCAAAGAGGATATAATCGTTTGGAACGCAGGTGCGGGTCGTACGCGTCGTAGTGCCGTATTTGTAGGTTGTAAGGTTAGTGAAAGGGTTGCTGTCGCGTGCGTCCATAGAGCTGCTTACCGACAATGAGGGCCTCAATAGCTTAACCTCAGGGGCAGGAGCTGGCTTTCTGCGGTAATCGATATTCATGCGTTCCAGCCGGCCGAAATGAGTGTTCCCGAGCCGGGCGTTAAAGTCATTCCACTCCCTGTTTTCCTCAGGAGTCCACCCTACCTCGGCAAGGGCGCAAAGGCGGGGATAAACCATACGGTATAAATAATTGCGGTCATGGTCCAAATATATCTCCGAGAAGAAAGTGCCCTGCACACCGACAACGTTATCCATCTGCTGCTGCGTAAAACCCAACTCCGTGAAACGGAAAGAGTATACGGTGTCGGTCGAAACTATGCCCGCCCATGTCATTCCGGGCTCCTGCGGGGTATATTTCATGTCGAGGTAGAAATATTTACCGGGCATAACTATTGTCTTATATCCTGCCGACGCTGCTTTTTTACACGCATCGACACTCTCCCATCCCTGTACAATCGTGTTTTCCGAAAGCTTGCCGCCGACAATGGCCTCGTTCCATACTACCGCCGACTTGCCGTATTTTTCGAGTATTTTCTCCAACCTCGCCATAAAATAGCCCTCCAGTTCATGCCCTGTGGAGAAT
>CAKUKW010000142.1 GCA_934663885.1 uncultured Tidjanibacter sp. | reverse complement strand
CCCAGATATAATGGTTCGAATAATAACTCTGCTCCCAATAGGAAGGTTCGGAACGGCGGTATGAAAAGTCGCCCGAGAGTGAGATAGGCTTTTCTTTAATGAATACGTTAAGCCTGGCGTTAACACCCGCGTCGATGTCCCCGGCCCTATAGCCCAGGGGAGTGACCTTTGCGTTGGCACCCCAGTCAAAATACTTGCGGAACTTACCCTCAATAGCGCCATAAAAATAGAAATTGCTCTTCTTTTCACCCGAAGAATTACCGGTGATATAATCATCCGGGCGGAACATATAATATTGGAAATTATCCATTCCTATCCCCGCATCCACGACACCGACTATTCCATCGCGGTCCCAGGGTTGCAGCTGAATGAAGAATCGATTGGACATTTTGCTTTCTGAAAGGGAGTCCTGGGTCATCCTGTTGCTATAGAACCAATCCTTGAAATATGCCTCCGTAGGGTAGTGTGGCTTGGAGGGATTTCCCTCGCTGTCCTTTCCTACAATATTTACATGGGCTGCATCCCATGTATCGTAATACTTTCGGTGCCACCGCTGGTATTCAAAAGCGTATCCAACGAATACAGCCGGAACGTCTGCAATTGAAAAATCGTCTTCGGTGATACGCCGCAACGGTATCCCGTAGGAGTGTACCGTATAAAAAGTATTGTTTTTAATAATCGAGCGCGCTTTGGACTCATTCGCACTGGAACTATAATAACCTGTTTCCCCCAGCCTTACCGGAATACCCCATAAATCCTCATAATTCCCTGAAAGGTGCCAGTCGTCTACGATACCTCCGTTCTCAAAGTTATCTATGCCGTTATATACATATCCGGCGTGTCCGCTGTATCTCTTGCCCGTGTGCGATATACCGAATGCCAGATTGACATCGTTGGTTGCCTGGTTAGCATACCGGCCTTTAGTTTTATTCGTATGATAAGTAACGTTAAAACCAGTGGAAGGAGTTATGTTCTGGGCATGGATTACAGAAATTATCTCCTCCGCTTTTCTTCTTTGCCCCGACGTGCTGTAACTCAGCATAGTATACGGTTTTTTTACATTGTAAAAAGGAGCTGTTTCGGGAGTATAGAGGTATGCGTAGTAAGGCTGTGCGAACGAATAGTCCTGAAAATCGGGACGCCGGAAATAATTCAGCGGTATAGTCCCTCCTCCAAGGTTGCCCATATAAGCGTCGCCTATATCATTACGCTGGAAAAGGTAATCGGTCTGGAAGTCATTTATGAGGGTGTCTATATTAAAAATAGAAACCCTGTTCATGTATGTGCTTATGTTCCAAGCGAAATTGGCCTGTGCCCTCACATTATTGTCGAAGAAATATGATTCAAGAGGTTTTCTCTCCCTGACTTTCGTGGAATCGGTCTTGACTTCGGTTTCTTCTTCGGGAAGGATCGGATTGCCGTATTCGTCATATTCGATTCCGTTGAAAGTAGTTGTAGTATTGGTATTGACACCCAGCCTGCGGTCGGAATCGTTTATATTCTGTGCATGCCCGTTTCCATAAATAAGAAAGAGCAGCGACGCTACTATTATAAACTTATTGCTATTTTTCCACATCAGGGTATATCCGATTTACAACCGCAAAGATAATATTTTTCCTCTACTTTACCGCCTTGCCGCGCCGGGCCAGCCACATTATTAAAGACGAGAGAATATATAAAATTATTGCGGGGGCAATTCCCGAAAAACCGAAAATTATAATGAAGACCGCGGCGACACCAAGAAATACATATCTTACTGCATTTTCGCGAAATCCGAATCCATTGAATTTTAATGAAAACATTCTCACAGGCGATATCAGAAGCCATGCCAGAAATACTGAACAGCCAAGTATCATCCATGGCATATAAGCAGGAAAATCGATACTATTAGTGGCTGAGAAATATCCCGCTGCACCAATCAAAAGAGCGTTTGCAGGGGTAGGGAGGCCTTCGAACTCTTCCTTCTGTGTTTCGTCTATGTTGAATTTCGCAAGGCGCAGGGCCGAGAAAAGGACTATTATAAGAGTTACGATGCCCCATAAGCCTTCGCCTCCGCTTAAATAATAGAGCCTGAACATTAATATTGCCGGAAGAAGGCTGAAACTTACCATATCGGCAAGGGAGTCGAGCTGTACCCCGAGCTTGGAATAAGAGTTTGTCATCCGTGCTGCGAAACCATCCGTAAAATCAAATACGGCCGCGGCAAGCATAAGATAAAAAGATACCCGCAATGCTTTTGCAGGCTCCAGAAATATCAACGACACAACGGCCACGCTGCCGCAAAGCAGGTTCATCAATGTGAGTATATTCGGCAAGGTAAAAAGCCTTATTTTCATATAAGCCCCGATTGTTGATATCTTTTTATAGAAATAGCTTCCGGATAGCCCTGAAGCCTTTGCAAAGGTAATATTTTATTTGTATATTTGAATAATATAGGATGCGCCTTGGTATAGCTCGGTCAAGAAAACCCTTGCCTTTGCTTTGCACCCGGCTTTTACTATATTTGTTTATATCAGAAGCTTTTTAGCTAATCAGCAACCAAACCATAAAACCAATGAACAAAAACAGATATTGTGTTATAATGGCCGGAGGGGTAGGGGCGCGGTTCTGGCCTATAAGCCGTACCCGCAAACCGAAACAATTCCTGGATATCCTTAATACAGGCAAGACATTTATACAAAATACATTCGACCGATTTTCAGAGTTGGTGCCCACAGAGAATTTCCTGGTGGTAACTAACTCCGCCTATAGGGATATCGTCCTCGAGCAACTCCCCCGGTTGAAAGAGAGCCAGATTCTCCTCGAGCCGCTGGGAAGGAACACCGGGCCCTGTATAGCATACGCAGCATTCAGGCTGAAGGCAACAAATCCCGATGCATTGATGATAGTAACTCCTTCCGATCATCTCGTACTGGATTCCGGAACTTTCAGGAGCGTCGTATCAGAGGCTGTCGATTTCGCGGAGAATAATGACGCCCTTGTTACTATCGGAGTAAAACCGACCCGTCCAGCCACCGGCTACGGATATATCCAGGTATCCAAGCCAGTGAACCATACAGGCATTAATAAGGTACGGACCTTTACTGAAAAGCCTGACAAAGAGCTGGCCCGTCTTTTTCTCGACAGCGGGGAATTCTTTTGGAACTCGGGAATATTTATATGGAAAACCGATGTCATCCTCAGGGCCCTGAAGGACTACCTGCCCGAAATACACCAGTCATTCGCCTCGATAGGACAGTACTATAATACTCCTTCGGAGCAGCGCTATATCGACGAAATCTATCCAGAATGCCGTGCCATATCGATTGATTACGGTGTCATGGAAAAGGCGTCGAATGTCTATATGAGGGCGGGGGAGTTCGGGTGGAGCGACATAGGCACCTGGAGTTCCCTTTACCAGCACGCGCAGAAAGACGAATGGGGTAATACGGACGAAGGTAATACTTTCACTTTCGACACACATAACTGCGTTATCAAAGTACCGGCACATAAGATAGCGGTACTGGAAGGGCTCGACAACTACATAGTTGTCGATACGGATGACGTTCTTATGGTATGCCCGAAAAACAACGAGCAGAACGTTAAAAAGTATATAGACTCTATAAGGTTCGCTAAAGGAAGCGATTTTGTATAATCACCGTTCGGGGAGTAACTAATTACCTCCCGGGTTCACAGTGTATTCCACTCCTGGCACATCATACAGCAGGGGCAGGCACAAATCAATGCCTGCCCCTGCTTTGTGTATTATTGGAAATCAAAGCCCGGTCCCCGGAAAATATTTCATGTACTGTACGCGCTCCAGTGCCGGATCATCGAGCCTCATTTTTTTATTCATAAGCCCGCAAAAATCGCTGACATCGTCGAACGTGTTCTTATCCATCCATTTGCACATAAAATCTTTTATCCCGCCGATGACGTCCATTCCGTTTTTTAATATGGTGCTGCATAACTGAACCGTCTTTGCACCTGCAAGGATGGCTTTCACTGCGTCTTCACCGGAATGGATTCCTGTAGATGCGGATATGTCGAGCCCGGGAACTATCGCAGACGTAACAGCTATGTCGCGCAACGAGTTATGCAGTTCCTTCGGGGAGCTGGTTCCGTCGGCTGCCGTATATTCCATAGTCTCTATGTTTATATCCGGCTCGAAGAAACGGTTGTACATTACCACGCCTTTAGCCTTGCGGTAATATATCTGTTGGGTTACGTTCAGTATATTAGTAAACCGGAGGCTAAGTTTTACCGATACAGGAATTTCCAGCATGGAAACTATTGTGGCTATAATATGCAGGTATTTATCGACTATATCCCCTCCCTCTATCTTCGGGTCATTGGGCAGGAAAAATATATTCAGCTCGAGCGCATCCGCCCCCGCTTCCTGTATTTTCAAAGCGTAGTCTATCCATTTACCCTCTGTCGCACAGTTGATGCTGGCTATCACAGGAATGTCAGTCCTCTGTTTGGCATCCTTTATAAGGTTCACGAAACTTTTTACATAATCGTTCCCGATATACGTACGCAGGTAAGCGGCCGCCTCGGCATAGTCGTTATAGCGCTGCAGAACAGTAGCCTCACCGGTTATCTGTTCTTCAAAAATGGATTTAAGGACTACCGCACCTATGCCGTGACGGTAGAGCTCCTCTATTTTCCCGATATTTGCCGTGAGCGGGGAACTGCTCGCTACCAGGGGGTTCTTCAGGTCGAGCCCCAGGTATTTTACTTTAAGATCCATGAGTTTCAAAATTTTACTTCTACGTAAACGGGAAGGTGGTCCGATGCGTCGGGCTCATTCAATACGGACGATTTCACCGCTTTATATTTCACACCATCCACCTTGTATCCCATAATATAATCCAGGGTAATACTCGGATTCTCGGCAGGGCAGGTAAATTTATTGACGTCCGAAAGTGTCTGCCACTCTTCCGACATTGCCATTATTTCAGCGGAATCCGGCACCGCATTAAAGTCTCCGGTCAGAATTACCGGTTTACGTGAGCCTTTGGCGATCCTGTTAATCGAATCTATCGCGGAGACCCTCGATCTTTCGTTAAGCGGCAGGTGCGTGTTGAGCAATACATAATCTTCATACTCCAATACCAGCAACACCCTTGCCTCATCCAGATCGGGAAGGGGTATGGTATACCAGTGCAGAGGCTTCTTCTTTACCAACGCCCCGACACCGTAAAGGCCTTCCTGGAATTGGATCGCCGGAGCAAAGTAATGGAACATCCCCGTTTTACGGGCGAGTTCGTCCATCTGATCAACCCATCCGGTACGGGTAACCTTGTCGTCGACTTCCTGCAAGCCTACGAAATCGGGATCCTGTCCTTTTATTATCTCCGCAATCCGGTCCAGATCGCGTTTGCCGTCTACTCCTATGCCGGCATGAATGTTATAACTCATTACCTTAAGTGAATCAGCCGGATCCTGACCGCAGGAAACCATCAAAATGCCCAAGGTAAAAATTACAGGTAGCTTAAAAATTTTTCTCATAACTGCTTTTATCTTTCTC
>CAKUKW010000141.1 GCA_934663885.1 uncultured Tidjanibacter sp. | reverse complement strand
GTTATTATGCCTATACCGACGCCAAACAATATCATACCCTTTTTAGTCATCGGGGAAGTAGAGTAATCCGTTGCCATAAAAAATGCCCCCAGGATCGCACCGCCGGTAAGCAGGTGGAACAACGGGCTCATATATGCATCGGGGTTCGCGCCCCATAAAATTCCGGTGAACGCAGCCATACTGCCGAGAACCGCTACCGGAATATGCCAGGAGATAACCCTGCGGATAAGAAGATAGATGCCTCCGAGAAGGAGAGCTATGGCTGAAACCTCGCCGAAGGAGCCGCTTTTGAAGCCTATAAGCATATCCTGCCAGGTAAACATTCCCATTACCTCCGTAAGCGGTTGGCCTGTAGCCATGGCTGCTTTCATTGCCGTAAGCGGCGTAGCTCCCGATATGGCATCCATTTCAGGGAAAGCGGTCATTGCAACAGGGAAAGAAAGCAGCAGGAACACTCGCCCGACCAAAGCGGGGTTGAACGGATTCTTACCTAATCCCCCGAATGTCATCTTACCTACCCCTATCGCTACCAGGGCGCCGATGGCGACCATCCAAAGCGGGATCCCGGAAGGAAGGTTGAACGCAAGCAATACACCTGTAACTACTGCGGAAAAATTATTAATGGTAACCGGACCCTTTATCAGGTAGCGCTGTATAAGGTATTCGAACAGTACGCAGCTCACCACCGATACGGCCGTAATTAAAAGTACATTCAACCCGAAGATCCACGTAGAGACGACCAGTGCGGGCGCAAGCGCAATCAGAACGTCTATCATTATACGTTTCGTCGACTCGCTGCCGTGTACGTGGGGTGAATGCGATACGATCAGTCTATTGTCCATATTTATTCTATGTCGTTTCGTTTTTTTAGTCAGCCTTTACGCGAACGGATTATTTTCATAACCTCGGCTTTTCCGAGACGAATATAATCCAGAAGCGGCAGGCTTGACGGACATGTGTAAGAGCACGAACCGCACTCGATACAATCTGTTACCGCGTTATTCTCCGCTTCTTCCCAAATGCCTTTTTTCGATACTTGGCTAAGCAGATAAGGGGAAAGTCCCATAGGGCAAACTCCCACGCATTTACTGCAACGGATGCAATTCTGCTCTGGTATGCGGACTGCCTCTTTGGAATCCATCATAAGCACACCCGATGTACCTTTCGTTACCGGAGCGTCGAGGTTACTCATCGCGCGTCCCATCATGGGGCCTCCTGCGATGACTTTACCGGTATCCTCCGGGAGCCCTCCCGCAGCCGCAATAATTTCGCTTACCGGAGTCCCGATACGGACAAGGTAATTAGCCGTTTTCCCGAGTTTCTTACCCGTTACCGTAACTATCCTTTCATATAGCGGTTTATTTTTGGTTACAGCCTCGTAAACGGCGTAGGCGGTACCTACGTTCTGTACCACGCAGCCTACGTCTATGGGAAGTCCGCCGCTAGGCACCTGCCTCCCGGTAACTGCCGCAATAAGCTGTTTTTCACCTCCCTGAGGGTATTGAACCTTAAGCGGCACTATAGTTATCTCAGGAGCCGTCGCCTCAGCTATCCTTCGAAGTGATGCAATGGCATCGGGCTTATTATTTTCTATACCTATATAGGCCTTTTTAACCTGCAGGGCTTTGGCGATAATCCGGACGCCGGAAAGAAGCTCTTCCCCTTTTTCCAGCATGATACGATGGTCGGCCGTGAGGTAAGGTTCGCATTCCACGCCGTTTATCACAAGGTATTCGGCATGCTTCCCGTCAGGAACCGAAAGTTTGACGTGGGTAGGAAAAGTGGCTCCCCCCATTCCTACGACACCAGCTCCGGCAATCCTCGAAATAATCTCCTTCGGTTCGAGCGAACATTCGCGGATAACTTTCTCCGAGAGATCCATTCCTTCTTCGAATTCGTCAGGTTCGGTATTGATAACCACACAAAGGCGGCGTATCCCCGCACCGTCGGGCAACATATCGACAGCGGCCACCATGCCAGTTACCGAAGAGTGTATATTGCAGGAAACAAAACCCGCGCTCTGCCCTATCAACTGCCCCGTCCTGACCCTGTCGCCTTTTGCAACCAACGCCGTTGCGGGAGCCCCTATATGCTGTGAAAGCGGGATTGTTACTATTTTCGGTACCGGAAGCCTCTCGGTCTTAAAAGTCGAGCTCAACTTATTGTCTGACGGATGTATCCCGCCCATTGGGAAAGTCTTCAACATATATTTAATAATTAAGCTTCTGCCTGAACATTCTCCGTCGCTGGTGCGGCGACCTTGCGCGGAGGGAAATTGACCTCCCAGATAGCCCCTGTGGGACATTCCGTTACACACTTACGGCAGAGTTTACATTTATTGGAATCTATGAAGGCGAGATTGTTTTCCATTGTTATCGCATCGAACGGACAAACTTTCACACATTTACCACAGGCGATACAGGCGACCGTACAGCTTTTCCTCGCCACAGCTCCTTTATCTTTATTTACGCACGAAACGAATACACGCATATCTTTCGGACCCTTGCGGCGAAGCTCTATTATTGTCTTCGGACATGCTTTAACACAAGCGCCGCAGGCCGTACATTTAACCTGGTCGACCTCCGGAAGGTTGGTTTCGGGATTCATGTGTATGGCATCGAAGGGGCAAACAGCCACGCAGTCGCCCTTTCCAAAGCAACCGTATGAACACCCCGTTTCACCGGTATAAAGTGCGGCAACGACCGCACATGACGATGCACCGTCATATTTGCTTGTGACGGGACGGTTGGCGCACGAGCCGTTGCACCGTACGACGGCTATCTGGGGCTCCCTTTCAGGCGCCGATTTTCCCAGAAAATCGCCCACGCTTTTCATAAGGGCGCCTCCCCCTACAGGACAAAAAATCGCCGACAGATCATCGACCTTTACCGCCTCTGTAGCAAAAGCGCGGCAACCTGCGAATCCACAGCCCCCGCAGTTAGCGCCGGGGAGCATCTTTTCGACATCGTCTATCCGCGGATCCTCATAAACCTTGAACTGGCGCGCGACAAACCAAAGCAGCACTGCCGCCACGACTCCAAGCGCCGCCAAAGTGATAACAGTGTAAACCAAAACACTCATTCCGTTTCTATCTTTCGTAATTTAAAAATCATTTCCTTCTCTATCTTCTTCCTGAAAAACCACAGGCCGGTATAATAGACGACAAGGGAACCGAGCGAGATAAGGCCGACGGCCAACTCGGAAAGTCCAATCTCGGTAGTTACGAGTAAAGTGGCGATAATGACAAAGAAAGGTACCATGTAGGCGTAAACCGCTGCCTTTATTCCCTTTCTCTCCTCCATATAAACTATAACTTCTTCACCGGCATCATAATATTTGGCGGACTCCGTGAGAAGCTGCAACACCTTTTCCTGCTGCTCACCCATTCCGCAGGCCTTTTTCACGTGGCATCCGGCGCAGGCGCTTTCCGCTATAATCTCGACATCTATCCTGTCGCCTTCTACAAAAAGTACCGTTCCTTTATGCTCTATTGATTTTCCCACTGATTAATCTTATTGAATTGTCAGAATCCGTATTTGCTGGTGAGTGGCATTATGCGTTCCACCCCGAACGGACAAGTGGACACCCTGAGCACCGGACAGAACTGGAATCTTTTCTGTTCGTTCTTGAGTATCATACCGTAAATTTTATATACCACCTCGGCATCAAACCCGGCGTTTATTATCTCTTCGCGCGACTGGCGCTCCTCTATCATACGGTAAAAAATGGCGTCGACAACATCGTATGCCGGCAAGGTATCCGTATCCTTCTGCCCCGGACGCAACTCCGCCGACGGCTCCTTCATAATTATGGATTGCGGTATAACCTCTATTTCCCGGTTTATATACCTTGCGAGGTCGAATACCTCGCTTTTATAAAGGTCGCCCATTATGCTTATTACACCGGTATTGTCGCCGTAAAGCGTCCCGTATCCCACCGCCAGCTCACTCTTATTCGAGGTATTGAGCAGGATATGGCCGAATTTGTTTGACATCGCCATCAACATGACCATCCTTAGGCGTGCCTGGATATTCTCCTCCGCAGTACCGAACTCAACGTCTTTATTAAATACCGGCTCGAGCGCCCTGAGCACGGCATCGTAAGAATCATTTATAGGCACTATCATATATCCCAGCCCGATACGTTCCGCCATGTCCACTGCGTCATCCACGGAATGGTCGCTGGAGTACGGAGAAGGCATCATAAGCACTTTCACATTTTCAGGCCCCAACACCTCCGCAGCTATAGCTGCCACCACGGCCGAGTCAATACCTCCCGAAAGTCCGAGACACGCGGTCTTATATCCCTGTTTCGAGAAAAAATCGCCCAGGCCCAGTTTTATGGCTTTGTATACGTTTTCCGTTTTATTCTGATACGGAAGCTCTATTTCGGGATGATCCTCATCCACGTCTATAATAAGAAAATCTTCTTCGAAACTCTTCAGAAAAGCCACTGCTTCTCCTCTGGGATTGAAAACCGCCGAAGAGCCGTCGAATACTACATCGGTTTGCCCCCCTACCTGGTTAACAAAAATATAATTGGCATCGAGCGTAAAAGACTGCCGCTTCATACGCTCATACCTCTTTTCAATAATAGCCCGGGCGTACGGATCGGCTGAAATATTCACAACGCTGTGAACCTTGCCGGAATATTCCTCTTCATTAAGCAGGCCGTCGCCGAGCACTACCGCAACTTTATTGCCTTTAATAAGGAAATACTCGCTACCCTTCCCCGAAGATATGAAACGCTGTTCGTCCCTCAGGTAAATATTCCTTTTTGTTATATAATGTATGATTTTTCTGTTCTGTATCAACGCAGCAGCGCTATAAATGCGATTCCCGTTCTGTACGGGCAATCCTACGATGGCGGAAATACCCTCGCAGAAAGAGGCTATCTCAACCAGGGATTCCTCGCATAATTCGAGGAAATCGACTTTATTCAGAAGATCGTAAGCCGGACTGCCGCTTATGGCATGTTCGGCGAATACTACAAGATCCGAACCCTGTTCCTTCGCCTTATTAATGGCGCCGATGATCTTGACCTTATTGGTTTCAAAATCACCGACCGTATAATTGAGTTGTGCAACGGCGACCTTCATATTATTTTGGGATATGCGAATAAAACCTACCCGCAAATATACAACTTTTAGTAAAAGATGATACCCTGAATTATGTTTAAATTAGCTAACTCGCTGTTAGTCCGAAAACAGTGCCGTTTAATCGCATTAGGCTAAGCGAACTAAGCTGCAATAAAGATTATGCATGCAGATTTGTTTTTGCACATTGTTCCGAAGTACTGACTTATATTGCGGGCAAAAATATATATCGGAATCGCTATCGATTTTAATATTTTAGTGTCTATGTTACAGGAAGGGGCGCATGCGAGGCAGCACACATAAAAAGAATGGAAGCCGGCAGTTTTGCGGAAAATCAGATCGATAATAGCTTTTTTTAATTTGGAGAATAAAATTTTATGGTTATATTTGCACCCGCTTGGGAAGTATATCACGCCCCCTGCAAACATAAATGGTGCCATAGCTCAGTTGGTAGAGCAAAGGACTGAAAATCCTTGTGTCCCCGGTTCGATTCCTGGTGGCACCAC
>CAKUKW010000140.1 GCA_934663885.1 uncultured Tidjanibacter sp. | reverse complement strand
GCTATGCGCTCCTGACGTCCTATTCGCGCATCTACCTGGGGGTTCATTTCCCGATGCAGATATTGTTCGGGATAATTCTCGGCACCCTGGTAGCGTTGCTTCTGTGGTGGCTGTTCAGGTGGCTTTCACGCAGGTACGGGTGGGCAAAACCCGCTTTAAACCGGCCTGCACCCTAACCATCGTTCAGCTTATTTTACCATACATTTGAATGAGTAAAACGGTGGTACATCCCCTCTTCGGAGAGATAGCCGTCCTGCGTACCCGGAGGGCTAAACGAATAAGCGTTTCGGTAAGGCCTCCGGGAAAGATCAGGCTGACGTTGCCTGCGCTGTGCCCGCTGAAGGGTGGTATGGCTTTTATAGAGGAAAAATCGGAATGGATTGAAAAGACGGTAAAGAAGATCCGGGAGAAATATCCCGATCATCCCATACTGCCCCCCTATCGTACTGCAATGCACGGACTGGAGATCAGGGCTGTTCCTGGCGATAAAATATCGGGCCGCATTTCAACCGGCAGAATAACCGTCTCCTACCCTGAAAATATGCTGCCGGAGTCGGACGAAGTACAGCAGGCGGTCAGGACGTCAATCCTGCGGGCCTTGCGTAAGGAAGCCAAGGCGATACTGCCGCCGATGGTTGAAAGGCTCGCCCGGGAGCACGGTTTCCGCTACCGTAGCGTAACTATACGTGCGACCCGGTCGAGATGGGGAAGCTGTTCCGGCAGGGACGACATATCGCTGAGCGTTTACCTAATGTTGCTGCCCGCCCACCTGGTAGAATACATCATCCTGCATGAGCTCTGTCACACTAAATGCAAAGATCATTCGGAAAAATTCCACAGTCTGCTGGACTCTCACCTCGGGGGCCGGGAGAAAGAGTACATAAAAGAGATCCGCTCATACCGTCCGGGGATCTTTTAATATCCGTGAGGGGTATAATATGTGATAAAACACGCCGGCCCTCCATCAAGCAAATTCACACGAATTTAAAATTCACTTTCCTATTGTTTTTAACTTTTGCAAAAGCTTCGCCGCAGCGGCGGGTGCAAGGCTTGATTATTCTGTTCTTTCACGCTCCTTGGCATTGTACTGAAAAATTGCCTTAAAATATACTAAAATTCTTAATACTATATTATTAAGCCTTTTTGTGTCACTGCTTTGCGTTAAAATGACATAACTTAGTATTCCCCGCAAAGATGCCCAATAATGGGAAACCTTAATAAATAACTATTATGAAGAAGACAATTTTTTGTTTAGTGCTTTTGCTGGCTTTTACCGGCTGTAACAGGGAGAATTCCGGAAAGGACTTCGCAGTGGAAATACCATCCGCCATACTCTCCCCGATAGAGTTCAGCGACAACACGCTTAGTTTCGACAACTGGGAAGACCTTTATTCCACCGCTGCCATGCTCGAATCGCTTGAAGAATACCAGAAAGCGGCATGGTATGCGGAAAAGAATTTCACCTCTCAGTTGGATGCCATGTGGATGGCAAGCGACCAGATGGAACTTTGCACCGACGTGAAACAAATGGATATGGTCAGGGAATACTATTCCGGCCTTTTTATCTTTAATTATGATGACGAAACAGATTACGTATTCTATCTGCCCACGAATGATCCGGCTGTTGCCAATGTTGTAAATGCTTTCGGGAATGTGCAAGTTGGCGGGCGCATCATAAACATGAATGAGATCTCTAATTACAAGGAGACATGGCAATCGGACGCGTCAGTCGACTTCGTGACCAGGCCGCAGGTAGAATATACGAACGAAGGCGTCGCATATAACCGGTATGACATGCCTCCGACACGCGGGGATGTGGATCGCAGGTTACACGTAAAAGCGAGCATTCAAGGGGATGAGGTGCGGATAAAATTCGATTCGCAGAAGAAAAACCTCCTGGGCTACTGGCGTAACTACAATCAATCTGTATGCCGGGTGGCGTATCTGGAACGTGGATTTACTTATATGATTAATCCGCGGAACCCGACCGCAAAGCCAACCGTAGTGGCGGCATATAATACCGTACTCAATACCCCCGGCTACCTGTACGAGCACCCCGAAAAAAAGGGACCGTACACGCATACCATCGCCACCCTTAACGGGTGCACTGGTTTCGGCTGCAAATTCCTCATTTACAGCAGGGGTATTTCAAGGGATAACGCCATCAAGCTGACCGTTAAACTTCCTTAGTCTGAGCAGGAAAGAATTGAAAAATATGCAGGGGATACCGGGCCGGCGTCTCCTGTCGTATGGCAAAATTCCATTTGTCATGCCCTGACCGGCAATTTTTTAGAGTATATTAAAAGCCCCTGAGTGATGGTTTCATACAGGGGCTTTTAATTATGAAAAGTAAATTCTATTTCTTCTTACCCAACAGTAGGATGGCAATTAAAAGCAGGACACATATCGCGCAGACACCGATAAATATAAGCTGCATCCAATTTCCCATGTTTACGTCCATGGTTTCGAAGGCAGACATGAAGAACGCGACCCCCGATATCAGAATCCACAGAAAAACCGCTACGGTAGCCCATACTGCCGCTATCAATTGCCTGTGTGCGCCTTTTACCGACCGGTCATCACCCGCCAGTTTAAGCGCCTTTTCTTTGAGTGCGAAATATATAGGAAAGCTGAAAATAATCCCCGCAAAAGGTGCCAGGGTCCACGCGAACGAGTATCCGTATTTTTTATATCCCCTCAAAAGCATTATCCATCCCGTTATGAAAAGAACGATGGCCAAAGCAATCAACAATAATCTAAAAGTTGTATAATCCGCTATCATATCAATTATATTTTACTTATTACCAATTATCCTTATCCAAACAATGTATGCCGGCAGCTATAGCAACCGCGGCTTCCGTAATGAGAGGCACTGCCGTATTATTACCATTGGCTATTCCTTCCGAATCCTCATTATTATTAATGATATCCATCATTTCGCCGTACCTCTTTTTGGTGCAATCCTTCCAGTCTTTAAACCATCCGTACATAGGGCCGGCAGGATCATCTCCTTCAGGCACTTCGATCTCTATAACATTTCCGTATTCACATAAGAATGACGCTATTGTTTCACCTGAGTCGGCAAAATGAGTGGTATGTGTAACGCCGGGCGACAGTTCCACAATCCTTAATTTAAAAGATACCTCGTATACCCCGTTTTCGATTACGATCCATTGCCATTGACCGTCCCCGGACGTCCTGGTTCCGGGTTCATTCAAATTATGAACGGCAACATTAATACCTGTTCCGTTATAATTCTCAATAAAAACGGACTCATCGGCCACGGTTACGATATTTTCTGGGATGAGGGTCTGCACGTCTGATAATTTACCCGGATCGCTGCAGGACGCGATTGTTAAAACAATACTAAAGTACAGGATTTTTTTAAACATAATAATAATATTTTAAGTTAGATTTTCCCTGTTTGCAAGCAGGTTGCTAACAAATATATATCATATATCTATGATAACAAAATATTTATACAATAAAATCACCTGAGCGAATACAAATTAAGTAAGAAATGGTAAGCCCTCTCAAATAAATAGTATATTAGATATTGCAGAACATAGTGGCAATTAACATACCTGGTCATATTTTTACATTAAATGCATTGCGATATTAACAAAATAGGGAGTTGGGCTATCCTTTTGCAGCTATTCCTTGCTTTCAATAACGACTTTTGGATAATATCCTCCGGCCTGGTGGGTAATGCCCGCAAAGTATAAAATAAAGTTCCGTCTCCGGCCGTATTTAAATAATTCCGACGCCTTGTAAGGTATCGGGAATTTTCCTACTTTTACGCACCGATTGGACATCCGATAAACCAAATCCCAGATGAAGCCCGCTTTGTATGCGTCCTTCGTATCGCCGGTCTACATGATTCTCTGGCTTCTGGACGGGCACAAAGGGAATAAATAAGTTTTTATGAGAATATTAATGCACGAGCCTACCGACGAACTGTTCCTGGGAGTTATGCATCCCGACGCAGCCCTGTTCTCGGATTACCTCAACATCGAACAGGCCGCCGCCGAGCATGCCAATTATCGAAGAGAACTTACAGAATCAGGGGCGAAAGTACTCACCGTCAGGGAAATTCTATTAAAAGACACACTCGACGGGGATGGAAAGACGATACAGGGGAAAGCGCTCGACGACCTTCGTGAATTCGCGTCCGAGTTCCTTATCTACAATACTGACAATATTCCCGGGGAGGCCGCCGCGCAGGAGGCTTACAAGAGTGAGGTTCTTGCCAAAGCGAGTCCGCGCGACCTGGTACGGATTATTTTCCTGCAGCCCGAAATAGTACTCGATTCCACGGAAAGCAATACCGGCATCACAGCGACATACATACAGTACCCGCTGATGAATATGCTCTATATGCGTGACCAGATGATAGCAACCTCGAAGGGGATAGTTATCGGCCGCATGAACTCGCCTCAGCGTGAAACCGAGTGTCGAATAGCCCAGTTCTGCCTCGACAAAATAGGCGTACCGGTAATAGCACATATCGAAGGCGAGGACGCTTACCTCGAGGGAGGCGATTTCCTCCAGTTCTTTAACAGCGCATTCATAGGCTGCGGACTACGCACCACTCCGGCCGCCATTGAGCAGCTCATGAGCCGTAACCTGCTCGGGTACGACAGGCTTATGGTCGTTAAGGACAATTGGCTTGAGCAGGAGCAGATGCACCTCGACACATACTTCAACGTTATCGACCGCGATCTGGCGACCCTGTCTGAAGAGCGTTACAAGGCGGGTCCCGACAGCGACCGGTACCTTACTGTCGACGTTTACGAAAGATCCGCCGAAGGTGCGCCGTACCTTAAAATTGCCGAAAACATGGATTTCGTGGATTACCTCAAAAACACGCTGGGCATGACGGTCATTCCCATCGCACGCGAGGACGAACTCAAATTCGCAAATAATTACCTTACCATAAAACCGCGCCATATAATGGCTGTGGCTGGTCAGTCGCAAAAGTTGCAGGACGAATTGCGTTCACTCGGCGTAAATGTCGTATGGGTACCTCTTACGAACCTGATAAGGGGTTACGGCGCGGCACACTGCATGACACAGATCCTTGAGCCCGACGAGGTGTTCTGATTTCATTGCCGGCACAACTATAAAGAGCGCCTCCATGGGCGCTATTTTTATTTCGCCACAATAAATCCGTTAAAGTTCCGTCCTTTTCAGGTACCGGGACATAATTATTTGTTAAAAAACAACATAAAAGTTTGATCGTATATATATTTAGTGTAATTTTGAAAATTAGACTAAATATTAAAGGGTTGATTTGTAATCCATAAGGCAGTACCATATAATTCTTATACTAAGTTAACCGCATGATCCTTCTCCGTGCCATAGCCTCTTTCTTCTATAATATCGGTCTGCGGTTCAGGCATTTTATGTTCGATGCCAAGATAATCAAGCGGGAGAAGTATGACATTCCGCTCGTATGTGTGGGGAATATCACCGTCGGGGGAACGGGTAAAACCCCCATGATAGAGTTCCTTATTCCCAGACTCGGGGAAAGATACACTGTTGCGGTACTGTCCAGGGGTTACGGACGTAAAACGAAAGGATATATTGAAGTGGTGGCCGACGTTCCTTTCCGTGAAG
>CAKUKW010000139.1 GCA_934663885.1 uncultured Tidjanibacter sp. | reverse complement strand
GCAGGTTGGCTCCCCTGAAGAAACCGGCCTCAGGATTAACAAGGTGAAGTTGTATGGGGAAATGGCTGAGTTCCGATTGCCGGGGCGTCGTTGGGGCCTGCACGGAAAAAGGCAGCGGAAAAGGCTTCTTTATCTCGCGCGCCATGGAGCCGGGACAGCCGCATTGAAGCTTTTCTTCATGGTTAACCTGCGGTTCAGATTTTCCGGGAGGGCTCTTTACCTCCGGAGCGCTGTCGGTAATCCCTATCTTTGATAGATCCACATACAATTTATGCTCTTTTACATACTCTATTCCCTGACGTGCCCATTCGTTCTCATTATGGTCCATTAAATGTTTCAGGTGGGCAAGAATGGCGGCCTCGCCTTTCGGGGCAAGACGCTTCATAACAGCAGCCTCATCGTACGCCACAGCTTCTCTTTTCTCCAAAGCAATCGCACCCACGGGGCACTCTCCTATACATGCGCCCAAACCGTCGCAATAAAGATCACTGACCATAACCGCCTTTCCATCTATAAGCTGTAGTGCGCCCTCATGGCAACCACTCACGCAGTTCCCGCATCCGTTACATAGTTTTCCGTTTATTTTAATTACCGTTCTTTCCATACTCTAAAAATATTTAGTACAAATCTATTGCCAACAGGCCCCGCAAAACCGTCACACATGTTACAGTCAATAAAAAATATTATCTTTGAAAAAACCAGCGTAATATGGACTTATCACAGTTGCTGCAAATTCCTCTTTTCCGCTCCCTGTCGGAAGAAGATCTCGGCGATATATTCTCCGAGCTTAAAATAACCGAAACCGGTTTTAAAAAAGGCGACATACTTGCCATGCAGGATGAGGTCGCCAACCGGCTTATCATCCTAACCAGCGGAAGTATAAAGGGAGAAATGACCGACGCATCGGGTAAAGTCATAAAAGTCGAGGACGTGGAGGCTCCCAGCCCGCTGGCAATACTTTTCCTTTTCGGCCGGGACAACCGCTTTCCCGTTCAGGCTACCGCCAGGGAGGACGGGGCGGCTTTAATTATCCCGCGCCAGTCCGTACTAAAGATGCTGTCGATGAACGAAACCCTGCTGAAAAATTACCTCGACATATCCGCCGATTTCGCGTCGCGCCTAAGCCGTAAACTTAATTTCATGTCCTTCCGCACAATCAGGCAGAAACTGGCAGTCTACCTGCTCGGGCTTTCCGAAGAGCAAAATTCCGACACCGTAAAACTAGATAAATCCAAAAGCGCCATCGCGGAATATTTCGGTGTTGCACGGCCTTCTCTGGAAAGGGAGCTTACCCGAATGGGAAAGGACGGGCTAATCGTCGCGGACAAAGGCGTCATCGCACTGAAAAATAAAAATAACCTTGTACGCATCGTCAGGCTTTAACCTGCCATTGTATATTTCGCGGAGAATTCTTAGTATCTTTGTCATCAAAGTCATCAAAATCATAAAACTTAAATATGAAAAAACTCAAAACCATTTCCATCGCCTGTCTCTTTATATTTTCAGCTACGGGACTTAGCGCCCAGAGCCTTTCCGATAAGGATATAAGCGACCTGAGAAGCAGTTTTAAAAAGGATGCACCGACCACGGCTATCCAGAACATCCTTACTAATACGCGCGACATCCGCTCCAGCGCGCTTAACCATGAGCTTCAGGGGGAAACAGACCACTATTTCAAATACAGGGTTAAAGTAAGCGGCATAACCGACCAGAAGGGTTCGGGCCGTTGCTGGATGTTCACTTCGATGAACGTCCTGCGTCCTTCCATAATGGAAAAATACAACCTTCCAGAGTTTGATTTCTCGCATAATTACCTCTATTTCTGGGATATCCTTGAAAAATCGAACCTGTTCCTTGAAAACATTATTGCAACCTCTAAAAAGCCTATGGAGGACCGGGAAGTTGTTCATTATTTCGGCAATCCGGTAAACGACGGAGGAGTGTGGAACCTATATTATAACATCGCTGAAAAATACGGAGTTGTGCCTAAAGCGGTTATGCCCGAAACGGAGCATTCGAACAATACCGGCCAGATGATATCGCTTATCAACGAGAAATTAAGGAAAGAGGGTTACGCACTTCGCGAAATATCGGCGGACAAAAATCAGGCTAAAAACATTCCGGCAAAAAAGCAGGCGGTATTGAAAGATATTTACCGCATGCTGGCGCTCTGCCTCGGCGAACCGCCTGCAGAATTCACGTGGAGGATAAAAGACAAAACTGGTAATATCGTCGCTCATACATACACGCCGATGGAGTTCTACGCCGAGATCACTCCGGACGATTATTCGCCCGAGAATTATATCATGATAATGAACGACCCGACGAGGGAGTATTACAAGATATACGAAATCCAGAACTACCGAAATACCATAGAAGGAGTCAACTGGGTTTACCTCAATCTCCCGAATGAAGACATCAAGAAAGCCGCCCTGGCGTCGATAAAGAATAATGAGGCTATGTACGCATCCTGCGACGTGGGTAAGCAGCACAACCGTGCGACAGGTATTATGGACCCGAAAATGTACGATTACAACTCGCTGTTCGGAGTCGATTTCGATATGGACAAAAAGGCGCGTATCCTTACCCGCCAGAGCGGTTCGAGCCACGCAATGTTACTCATGGGCTGCGATACTGACGACAGCGATGTTCCTGTAAAATGGGAGTTCGAGAACAGCTGGGGCCCTGCGGCAGGCAATCGCGGCTACCTTACGTTTACCGACGAGTGGTTCGACGAGTATATGTTCCGTCTTGTAATCCATCGTCGTTATCTCGACCAGAAGGCAATTTCTTCACTGGGACAGAAACCGATACAACTCCCCGCATGGGATTATATGAATTAACATATAAACTCTATAGTAAAAGAGCCGTTTCGATTGAGGCGGCTCTTTTGTATATTACACAGAAACGGGCTTTAACGCCTTATCCGGAGAATTCCGTATTTCACTCCTTGTTCGCATCATAGGATGACTCCTTTGCATATCCGTCCTCTTTTTTCATCAGCAACCATCCGTTCTTCGCGTACGAACCGTCAGTGCGTACGAGGATAAATTCCCCCTTAAGTTTTTTACCGTGGAGGTAGAACTCAAGCAATCCTTCTTTCAAGCCTTTGCGTGCATCGGGAGTTTTGTCGGTAGTTTCCCATGTCCCTGAATCCCATATCTCAACGGTACCCGCACCGTATTGACCCTCCGGAATACGTCCGTGGAAACCGCCGTATCCAAGGGGATGGTCTTCGACCATTACCGCCAGCCTTTTATCGCGTGGGTTCATCGAGGGCCCTTTCGGAACGGCCCAGCTTTTAAGTACCCCACCCACTTCAAGGCGAAAGTCATAGTGCAAATTTGTGGCATCGTGTTTCTGCACTACAAAAACAGCATTACTTCCCGCTCTTTGCGGTTTGTTCGTTTCCGGCTCTCCGGTAATCTTAAAGTCGCGTTTTTCCTTATATTCCTTCAGGCTCATAACTGACACTTTTCGTATAATATTGCACATACCGTGCCTTTGGACAAATTCTGGCTTATAAATTGCAACATGGGAAATAAAACATATTGATTAACTTACAATACCATTTTATGATCGCACGAATTTTACTTATTTTACTGGCCCTGGGTACAACCCAGTGCGGAAACAGGACAGGGGCCAAAGCCAACAAAGAAACGCAAATAACAAGAGCCGAAGAGAAAAAGAAACCCGATCCGGTAGTTATTACTATTGAAAAGGTACTTACCTACGACAAGCACACGCTTGCCGATGAATACGATTACAAGGATGGCAAACGAATGTTCCAGTGGGATAAGATTAAGGACAGCCTCCAATGTCTTGAGACTGCGCAACAAATGGAAGGAATAAGGTGGGCAACTCTTCAGAATTATAAAAACAAAAACGGCGTCGCTCCCGAAGTACAGGATCCTGAATTGAATGAATACAAAACGATGGCCGACGAATTCGGGGTGAGCAGGTTCCAGTCTATTCCTCTGTATAAAAACCCTGGCGACGAAAAGCCCGAACGCTACGGACGCGATGGCTCACTGGTGAAATTCCTGAATGACAGTGCCGAATATATAAAAATATGTTCGATGACATACGACGGAGAATGGTATGTTCCTGAGAAATATGTAAAAGTACTGGATGCACGTGAATTCGACCATGTGATCTTTGTAGACAGGGAGAACCAGAATATCACGACACTGGAGAAGGAGGATAACAAATGGTTGGTAAGAAGCATGAATCCCGCTACTACCGGCCTTCACAATCCTCCTTACCAGCAGGAAACACCCCTTGGAACTTTCGTAATACAGGAACATAAACCGAGAATGTATTACCTGCACGACGGAAGCAGCAAAATCGCGGGATACGCTCCTTACGCAAGCCGTTTTACGCGCGGCGGATATATTCATGGCGTGCCACTTAATAACCCCAACGCAACCGAGGCCGACTATATAGAATTAAGTCCTACGCTCGGAACGACACCCCGGTCACATATGTGCGTTCGCAACGCGACTTCCCACGCGGAATTCATTTACAACTGGGCAAAGCCTTTGGAATCATTGGTATTTGTTATTGAATAATTTCTCTTTTATAACGCAACAAGGGCTCCGGGCAATACCGGGGCCCTTTTTTTCGTTGTATTAAGTACAATTTCCATATCCACGTATTAACTTTGTGTGGAATAATCAATACAAATGAAACCTTTTTACATATTCATACTGTTGCTGCTTTCCGCCAGCGCGGAACCATTATCACATATAGGAACAGGAAAATGGAGTGGCAACAACACTACGACCGCTTCTGTGTCCAATAATTATTTATATACCCGGTTGGGACTTGCTTCTGTTGTGAGTTACGCGGCTTTTGACCGTGCCATACGCGGTTACGACAAGCTGGAAGCCAAGAAGAAAAAGCTTCTCGTCGTTATAGATTTCTCCAAGCCGTCCACCGAAGAGCGTATGTGCGTGGTGGATATCGAAGAAGGCAAACTGCTCCATACCTCTCACGTTGCCCACGGCCGTAACAGCGGGGGAAATTTCGCCACATCCTTTTCAAATAAGCCCGGCTCCCATCAGAGTTCCCTCGGTTTCTACGTCACTGAAAACACATACCAGGGGAAAAACGGATATTCGCTGATACTGGAGGGGCTTGAGAAAGGAATAAACGACAAGGCGAAAGAGAGGGCCATAGTGATACACGGAGCATCCTACTGCGATCCTTCGGTAATTCAAAGCGCAGGGCGTCTCGGCAGGAGCTTCGGCTGCCCTGCCCTCCCAAGGGATAAAAGTAAGGCGATAATAGATACGATAAAGGACGGTGTGATAATATACATATACGCCAACGACGAAGATTACCTCAACCGGAGCGAAATGCTTTGATTTATAAAATAATAAGAGGAGGAGCCTTTACAAGGTTCCTCCTCTTATTATTTCGTAGTAGGATTTATCTTACCTGTATGACCACTTTCCCATGAACTTTCCTCAAGGGGTCTTTCCCGAGTACATATTCCCAGGCATCAGCCATATCCTTCAGCCAGAATACGGCGGCAACGTCGGCCTTTACTCCACCTTCTTCCATAAGAGCCATTATTTTGCGCAGGTCCGCCGCCGATGGTTTAACAACCATATTTTCCGCCGTAACCCCGTA
>CAKUKW010000138.1 GCA_934663885.1 uncultured Tidjanibacter sp. | reverse complement strand
CGTAACCGTCGTCGTTCGTTATAAATATCAGAGGCTTTTTCACGGAAATATTTGTTTATATATAAAGTCGTTACAATACTACATCCATTTTTTATACCTGAACCACAGCATGGTTACCAGCGAGAACAGCGCCATAAGGCCTATGGCGATCCAGAAGCCCCCCCGGGTATCCCCATGGGGGAAAAGCGTAAAGTTCATGCCGTATATACCGCTTACAAGAGTCGCGGGCATGAAGAATACCGCTGCCACGGAGAATATCTTCGTAGTGTTTGTCATCTCCAGGTTCAGGAGGTTGAGTGCCGTTTCCCGCAGGAAATCGAGCCTCTCGAAACTGAAATCCGCATGGCTCACGATAGAGTTAAGGTCCTTGATCATAAGCTGCAGGCGCGGATAGATATCGTTCGGGAACCTTTCACTCTTCAAAATTCCCGAAAGTATGCGCTGGCGGTCGAAAATAACCTCGCGGATAGACATGATGTTTTCCTGCAGGCTGCTGACGCGCCTGATCTCTTCCTTCGTCACTTTTTCTGCGCCGCTGATATCCTTACTGAGGAGGGCGATCTTCCGGGAGAGGGCTTCGACCGCGTCGGCGTCGGCATCGATACGGATCTCCAGTATCGATATAAGGATATGGTAGCCCGTAGGATAAGCCCTGTAGTTCATCTGGAGCCTTTTGACCGCTTCGCCTATCGTCCGGAACTCGGACTGCCGTACCGTTATAAGGACTCCTTCGCTGACCACGAACGATACCGGCTCGACGACGAAATCCCCGTCGGGCTGATGCACGAGGAAGTTGGTATTGGTGAAAACGGCGTTCTCCGTTTCCGAATATTTTGATGTGGTTTCGATCTCTTCGACCTGCTGGCGTGTCTGGAGGCTTATTTCCATGAAATTCTCGACCTCTTTCTGATCCTTGATCGAAGGCTGCAGGAGGTCTATCCATAATATATCGTCATAACCCAACTCGTCGAATATCTTCGGATCGGGGTTGTGCACGATCTTGTTGTGCTGTTTCAGGTAAATTGTAATCATGGCATTGATCTGTTTTTCCCGGTTAACAATTCTAAAGTTGTCTTGCCGGCCCGGGTTCCATCGCCATGATCGCCGTAACAATCGCTAGAACCCGTGCCCGGAACCCAATATGGACTCCAGAGCGGCTCTTCAGCCGGGATTGGCGCGCGGGACGGCCTTAAGGCCCTTATCCCAGAAAAGCTCCAGCGCCTTACGTTTTTGGTTGTCGAAAAGATAGTCTATGTTTTCGGTAAGGTAGAAATATGCTCCCTCCTTGTCCTCGTGCTCGTAATCGGCTACCGCTTCCCAAATCCGTTCCACCCCGAGGGTCAGCGAATCTTGAAGGGCTTCCACTACATCCTCGGGTACATTCCGGCGGGCTATCCATACGGCGAAAACGAACGGTTTGCCGGTCAGTTCGCGCCAACAGTCGGCCAGATCGTACGTGTATTTGAATTTGCCCTCGTAGCCGAACACCTTGTCTCCAATGAAAAGGAAAGCGTCCCCTTCGGCGGGTGATTCTGCGACGGAATAATCGGTAAGATCTTTAAATTCGGGCGATATTTTCCACAATTCGGCGGCGAGTATGCGTGTAAGCAGCGCCGAGGTCATGGAATGGGAATCGAGCCATATACGCTTCACCTGCTTTATAGGCGAACCTGACATTACGGTCACGGTACGGACATTCTTTTCGGCCCCTATACAATACTCTGTAATGATTCTTGCATCGCTCAATTGCGGAAGGGCACCTACAGGCACCAACGCTATATCCGCCTCTTTATTAAGGAATGCCTGCGCACATCCGGCAGGCGGGGACAACAGCAACTCGGCCCGCAGTTTTCCCGCGTGCTTAATGCCGTAAATGAACGGCACGGTATTCAGGTATGATACCGCAGCGATTTTTGCGCTTACTATGACCATCGTCCATATTGTGCCGTAATTTCTTAGACTTTGCTTTCACGGGAAACCTGCCGGTGCCATTAAGACAGCCCTGTGTGATCGTGAGCCACCGGGTGTGCATGCCGCCCTGCGAAAGCCTTAACGGGGCAAAGGTAGTCAATTTTTTTGAAAACAACCCATTTAAATAAAAACGGGGAGACCACAGCTATCATGTAGACCGCCCAAAGTAAAATTTAACCGCACTTAATTACATTTATCTGAAACAATAAAAGCGCAGAATTTCTTCCGCGCCTTTGATATGACAAATGCCGTTATCTTTATTGGAATATTCCTGCCGGGAATACTGCTGCCCCCCTGCTTTGGCTATCATCCGCCAGGCCATTATAAGCAGTAAACCAACCAGTAAAATAAGCGACCAGTCGGCTGTCTTATACTTTATTATCCCGAAGACAAAGACACCGGCAGCGACCTGAATATGGACGTATTCAACGACATGATAAGTTATGCCGTCGAACTTTCGGAGAGATATAACCTTCCGGAAATAGTTGCAAATTCAGGTTTTTATTCAACCCCTATAGATGAAAGCCTGTTGCATGCCGATTTTTATGAAATACTTCATTATTTCGAGTCGAACTCCACACCTGAATTTTATAGATACATTACGAATATGCTTGTGGATTTCGAATCATTGAACAATGATAAGATTATAAACAGCAAGACACTGCTGCCCAACGAACAGCTGGCGCTGATTATGCTGAATAATGTGACAGGATGGGCGGAAAATTCGACCCGTGGGCCAATGGACGATTGCACCAATGCATACAGCGCCCAAATGAAAGAATGCAGAAAAATACTTTACTATGGCGGCGGTCTTACTATATTTTCTGCTATTCTTTCCTTCGGCACACTATCCACCGCTTTTGCCGTAGCGACAGGAATAGATTACGCGATGTGTACGGACCGCGCCACCGCTCAATTTATGAATTGCGTGGCTAATACGGTTTATAAAGAGTAAACCCCTACCTTAATTATTCACTGACATAATAGTAAGTAAATTAATAAATGAGGGGCTTCTTTAAAAATAAGAAGCCCCTCATTTTATTATATAGCAAAATTTCACATCAGAACGGGAATATCACCGGCAGCATGAATATCATCACCGCACCCATTATTATCTGTAGCGGAAGGCCGACCTTAATGTAATCCATGAACTTATAGTTTCCGGCGCTCATGACCAACGCGTTGGGAGGGGTCGAGAACGGCGAGGCAAAACACATACTCGCTGCCACTGCCACAGCGAAAAGGAATGGATAGGGGCTCACGCCCATCGAGACCGCCGCGGTCATGGCTATCGGAGCGAATAGCACCGCCGTAGCTGTATTGCTGAGGAACATGGTTATCAGAGAGGTAGCGAAGTAAATCACCGCCAGCAGTCCATGCGGCCCTATATCTCCCAGCCCGGTCAGCAGGAAATTGGATATCGATGCGGTTATCCCCGTCTTGTCGAAAGCCACCGACATGGGTATCATGGCGGCGATAAGGACTATACTGCTCCAGTTTATGCTGTTGTAGGCCTCTTCCATATTGCGCAGGCAGCCCGTAGCGACCATAAGTATGCCGGCTATAAGTACAGCGGCGACCGAAGGAATGATATCCAGTACCATCACTATTATCATGCCTACCATGATAGCGGCAGCAACAGGTGCTTTCTTGTCTAGGGTGACTTTGGCCGCCTCCTTTTCGGGCTGGCCCACCAACACGAAATCGTCTTCGTGTTCGTCCATGCCCGTTATGTCGCCCCACGCCCCTTCGATAAGCAGCGCGTCGCCCGAGTGCATCTTCATCTCGCGCAGGTTGCGGTTGTTGTACTCCTCCCCCTGGCGTTTTATACCGAGAACATTCACGTTGTACAGCTCACGGAAACGAGCCTCCGGCAGTGTTTTGTTTATAAGTGTCGAGTTGGGCATTATATATACCTCCGCTATGCCGTGCTCGCCCGAATGGGCGTTCGACCTCTCGGTTTCATGCTCTTCAAGCCTCAATCCGTTGTCCTCTATGAAACGGTCGACGTCCGCGCGCGCTCCCTGGCAATACAGAAGGTCGTTATCCTGCACTATTGTTTTAGGGCCGGCTATCTCTTCCGTCGAGGTCTTGCGCAAACGCGACTGCAGGTTATGTATGACCCTGTTTATTCGTACGTTATAAAGCGTACCTATCTGTAGTTCCGCAAGGTTTTTGCCTATAATGGCAGAACCGGCCGGGACCGATATACGGAAAGTCTGCTGGATAAGGTTGTATTCCGTTACGAGCTCCTGGAGCGTTTTGCCTTTTTTCTGTTTCTTCTCCGAGCCGTCGCTCTTCTTAACCAGCAGCTTGCTCAGGAAGAACAGCACCACGATACCGACCACGACCGCTATTGCTCCGACAGGAGCAAAACTGAAGAATCCGAGCGGTTTCATGCCGTTCTCGGTAATAACGTCCTGTATAACAAGGTTGGGAGGGGTGCTTATGAGCGTAAAAAGCCCCATGCTGCTGGCGAAGGCCATAGGCATCAGATAGCGGCGCGCACTGATCCCGGAAGAGGCCGCCATGCTCATCACTATCGGCATCATTACCGCCACGGTTCCCGTATTGCTTACAAAAGCCCCGATGAATGCCGTAACGAGCATGACCATCAGGAACAGCAGGTTCTCATTTTTTCCCGCCACGCCGAGTATCTTGCTGCTTATCATCTTCGCAAGCCCCGTGCGGAAAATACCGGCTCCGACCACGAAAAGCCCCACCATCATTATAACAACCGAGTTGGAGAAACCGGAGAGGGCTTCCGCAGGTGTGAGAATGCCCGCAACAAGGAGAATCAGCATTGCGCAAAGGGCCACAATATCGGACCTGATCTTGCCGCTCATGAAGAAGAACGCCGAAAGGAACAGCGTGGCAAGGGTAATATTTGAAGGCGTGAGTATGGATTCGAGAAACATTTTTACACAATTAGGTTCCAGCGATTCCCGGAAACCTTTACTATCCCTGTAAGTCCGGATAATCGAAAACTTTCGCAAGATAGCCAACTTTATGCATTTCCCCGAATAATTTTTCCTAAAATCTACGCGTACTGTAACCGGAACGGCCATATCGGCGGCCGTACGCAAACTCAAGATTTCATGCAGACGTATTAAAAATGGAGCGTCCCCACCTATCAGGAAAACGCTCCACCCGTATGAAGAAATTTAAATCCGCTCCTGTCTAAACAAAGAGCGAAGATATCTTCGGATAATCAGCAGCCAATCGCCGCCTGACACTTTCATGGTCTGCCGACTCCGTGAGCAGCATAAATATGGTATCGTTACCGGCCACAGTCCCGACAGCAAAAGGATGCGCGTCCTTGTCGATGACCGAAGCAACCGCATTCGCATAACCCGGCAGCGTCCTGATAACTGCTATATTGCCGGAAAAATCGAGCCCTACTATATTGTCTGTAACGAGTGAGGGGCCGCTTTCCCTGACCGAACCATTAATCGACCCGGGCATCATATATACATACCCTTTGTCATGATGGGCGACCTTGACTGCACCGAGCTCCTTTATATCTCTCGATAGGGTGCTTTGGGTCACTTGAACTCCCGCTTCCCTGAGCCTGGCAAGCAATTCCTCGTGGGAGGAGAATTCTCCCGCAGTTATCAACTCGCTGACCAGCGCCAACCTTTGCGTCTTTTTGCCCATAGACAGTAAAAATTTATGCGAATATAATAAAAAATTCTACATTTTAAAGCCTATATTTACTATTAGC
>CAKUKW010000137.1 GCA_934663885.1 uncultured Tidjanibacter sp. | reverse complement strand
ATCCATGACCGACCCCAGGAGTTTTACTACGGCGAAGGTTATCCATACGTTAAGCAGTTTATAGAGGAATGGAAGGAATCCTCCCGGTTCGTCGTTTCCAGCCCTAGCCGCCTCACGCAACGCTTCGATAGTCTCCTGGCTGGCACCCTCCGGAATGGGCACGTCGGGCGGAATCACGACTATGTTGCCCACGAGGTATTTTACGAATATAGCCATGGTGATCGGAACCAGCAGCCACCCCAGCCTGTCGAAGAACTTCTTGTCGAAGAACATATTGTCCCACCGGGTGGGCGTTTTAGCCGAAATTTTGCCTATCCCCTTATAAAGAGGAACTTTTATGAGCCAAAGAATTACAGCCGCCACGCAAACCCCTATGGCTATCGTTACCACATCGGTAAAGAATGCTATCCATTTATCGGAGTGCATTCCAAGTTTCATTAATAAGTCGGAAATGAACTTCATTTTTTCTATTTATTATATAAATACCCCGGGATCCAAGGCGAACGTCCATATTTAATTATGCCTCCCCCGAAAACCTGTATATTATGGTATGCCCTGGCACTCTATAGCCACACCGTCATGCCTGTTATAACTCCTGCCCCCGATACCTGCAGGGGAGCCTGAGAGCCAGTTTCCAGTATATAATATATTGTACAACATGACGGATGAACCAGAACGGTTCGTCAGGGTGAAAAGCTCTATCTCACCTTCCGGATATTTTATCGATCCTGTTTTCTCCGCATTCATTATTGGATCCCCCTTATACGTTTTTCCCATTCCCACGCACTGCGGAGGGTCTCCGCAAGGGAGCGTTCCGCCTTCCACCCGAGCTCCCGGTTAGCCAGCGAAGGGTCGGCCCAAAGCGCGGCGATATCCCCCGACCGACGGCCCGTGATCTTATAATTCACCTTAACGCAATTGGCTTCTTCGAAGCTCTTTATAAGTTCGAGTACCGAAGTCGGCTTCCCGGTTCCTATATTAAATATTTCATACCTGGAGCTGCTTTTGCCCGATACCATTCTGTCCACGGCGGCCAGATGAGCGCGGGCAAGATCGACAATATCGATATAGTCCCTCAGCCCGGTACCGTCGGGTGTATCGTAATCGTTGCCGTATACGCTCAGGCATTCCCTGACGCCTGCGGCCGTCTGCGTAATATAAGGGACGAGGTTGTTCGGAACTCCCCGTGGTAATTCCCCGATGATGGCGCTTGGATGCGCCCCTATGGGATTGAAGTAACGCAGTGCCGTTCCCTTCATACCGGCATAAGCGGCGACGCTGTCGCGCAGGATATCCTCACATATTTGCTTGGTATTGCCGTAGGGTGATGTGGCCGGAAGCCTCGGTGCATTTTCGGTAACGGGAAGCCCGGTGCTCTCACCGTACACGGTGGCCGACGAGGAAAAGAGAATGTTCGGCCTGGCGAACTCCACCATCATCTCAAGCACGTTAATGAAGGAGAGCAGGTTGTTGTGGTAATATTTCAACGGTTCGATCACTGATTCCCCCACGGCTTTGAAAGCCGCGAAATGGATCGCCGACCCGAACCGGTATTTTTCGAATATTTCACGCAGGCGGGCTTTATCACACATATCGACCATTTCGAACGGTACGTCAACCCCCGTAATTTTCCTGACGCCTTCCACCGCTTCCATACAGGAATTCGACAGATCGTCGGCAATAATGACATCGTATCCCGCCACAACAAGTTCAACGGCCGTATGGCTGCCAATATAGCCGGCCCCTCCGGTAATAAGTACGCTTTCTTTTTCCATAATTCGGGGGTTTTAATATTTTTCACTCGAGCCTTTGCGACCCGCCGGAAATGACTACATCATAAATCTTTGGCTCGTGACCGAATTTTTCCTTGAATTCCATTACCGCCGTCTCAATGAAACGGCCGTACAACTCCTCCACGACAAGGTTTATAGTACATCCGCCGAAGCCGCCGCCCATAACCCTCGAGCCGGTGACACCGCACTTGCTGGCGACCTCGTTAAGGAAATCAAGCTCTTCACAACTGACTTCGTACTGCCTGCTCATACCCCGGTGGGTCTCGTACATCCGCCGACCCACCGTTTCGTAATCAGCCTTTTCGAGCGCCGCGCAGACTTCCATCACGCGCCGCACTTCATCTATTACGTATCCGGCGCGCATATAATCCTCAGCACTAACTTTATCCCTGACCTCTTCCAACATATCCGGTGAGGCGTCGCGCAGGAATTCTACCTCAGGATGGCTCCTGCGTATTGCGCCTGCCACCCTCTCGCATGATTCGCGGCGCTTATTATAGGCCGAGGAAGCGAGTTCGTGTTTTACTCCCGTATCGAGCAACACGAGTTTATAGCCTGTGGGGGCGAAAGGATAATACTTGTGCTCCAGGGAACGGCAGTCGAGAAGAATGAGATATCCCTCCCTGCCGAAAAGCGAAGCGAACTGGTCCATTATGCCGCATTTTACGCCGCAGTAGTTATGTTCCGTAGCCTGTCCGGCCCGGGCAAGTTCGAATTTATCTATCCCGCCTCCGAATATTTCGTTCAGGGCGAAAGCGTAAGTACTCTCCAAGGCGGCCGAAGACGACATTCCCGCCCCCAATGGCACATCGCCCGTGAAAACGGTGTCGAAACCGCCCACAGCTACTCCGCGCTTGATCATTTCCCTCGATATACCGAAAATATAGCGGGCCCATTGTTGATTAGGGATATCTTCCTCGCGCAGGCCGAACTCGGCGTACTCATCGAGGTCTATCGCGTAAGACCTCACCATTGCGGTACCGTTGGCCTTTATTGCCGCCGTTATGCACTTGTCGATGGCGCCGGGAAAAACAAATCCCCCGTTATAGTCGGTATGTTCGCCTATCAGGTTTATTCTCCCAGGCGAGGAGTAAACAAGGGGTTTTCCTTCGCCGAATTTAGCAGCAAAAGCTTTTTTAACGGTTTCGCTATTTTTCATATCGCTTTTTGTTAGAGTCCGGGCATACATACTGCGAAAAATTTCCGGCTCACAATAATAACGATTTTCAACCGATTTAAAAAGCACATTACAACAAAAGGCCCCGCAGAGGAGCCTTTGCATATTTTATGTGGAACCATTATAAAATTAAAAATCCGAAGACTAAAGTTTTCCTGTCTCCTTTTTCTCCCTGATAACCCTGAGCATGTCCTCGGTCATCGAAGCGAGGTTCCATTTCGGGCTCCAGCCCCATTCCTGACGCGCACACGTGTCGTCGATACTGTTAGGCCAGCTCGAAGCGATGGCGTGCTTTACGGGATCCACGTCGTAGGACATTTTGAAACCGGGGATATGTTTGCGTATCTCGGATGCCAGAATCTCCGGACTGAAGCTCATAGCCGTGACGTTAAAACTGTTACGGTGGATAAGTTTCGACGGATCGGCCTCCATAAGGTCTATGCAGGCGTCGAGCGCGTCGGGCATATACATCATATCCATATACATATCGGAATCTATCGGGCAAACGTAAGAGCCGTTTTTAACCGCCTCATAATATATTTCGACGGCGTAGTCGGTAGTGCCACCCCCCGGAAGCGTTACATTGGAAACGAGACCGGGAAAACGCACGCTGCGGGCGTCCACACCGTATCTTTTATGGTAATAATTGCCCAGCAACTCCCCGGTGACCTTGCATACACCGTAAATAGTTTCTGGCTGCATCACGGTATCCTGCGGGGTTTTGTCCTTTGGCGAAGTAGGCCCGAAAGCGCCTATGGAACTTGGAGTAAAAACAGCGCATCCGTATTCGCGTGAGATTTCAAGGGAATTCATCAGCGCCCCCATATTTATCTTCCACGCCAGCTGCGGGTCTTTCTCCCCTGTCGCCGACAGCAAGGCAACGAGGTTATATATAGCGTCTATCTTATGCTCTTTTACCGCCCCGGCGAAAGCTTCCCTGTCGAGGGCATCCATGGTTAAAAAGGGTCCGCCGGCCTCAAGAGAAGGGATTTCGCGAAGGTCGGCAGCAAGGACGTTGTTACCACCGTAAATATCCCTGAGCCTCATAGTAAGTTCGGAACCTATCTGTCCGCCGGCTCCGAGAACCAATATCTTTTTCATTATCCTCGTTATGTGATTAGTGAATTGTTATTATTTATCGTCATCCTTCCCGGTTTCGCGTGCCTCCAGCAGCTCTTTCCTGACATTTTGATATTTTTCTTCCACCTCGCGCATTTCCCTGAGGAGCGCCATTATTATTCCGACGAAATATATCACGACTACAACCTGCACCAGAAGAACTGATATCGTCCAGATGTTGAATCCGGGAAGCATCAGTGCGAGCAATATCAGGTTTATCCCAA
Source organism: uncultured Tidjanibacter sp. (assembly GCA_934663885.1). Classification (GTDB taxonomy): domain Bacteria; phylum Bacteroidota; class Bacteroidia; order Bacteroidales; family Rikenellaceae; genus Tidjanibacter. The sequence continues at coordinate 1,416 of CAKUKW010000137.1, read as the reverse complement.
AAAGCACTGCCAATAATGTGGCTATCCTTTTTATCTTCTTAAAATTTTCCATAAAGCCTTCTTATACGGCTAAAATATTTAAAATACCTCCAAAGGCATTAAAGGTCAAGAAAGGAATCAGCCCTGTCTGGGCTACGCCGAACGGTTTCCTATTCTTATCGCACTGCGCAAAGATAGACAAAAATCATCGATGGGAAACCGGAGGACGGCAAAATATTGAATTATTCCTCTATAGTTCCGGATCGAGTTTTTTCACCATACATAAAATGAGGAAGCCGCTCCCCAGCGGCTTCCTCTCCCAATTAATCGCTGCGGTATGCAGCACTCAAAAATCCCTATAATTAACCTAATTAAATTGATGAGTTATAGTATTCCCCCATTTTATTACCTGGGAGTGGTGATCTGTGCAAAGTCCTCTGCATTCCCACTTTGGTCAACAGTAACAGTGGAGCCACCGGTATAGAGTTTGCTGAGTTTCGGGTTATTCTTAAGTTCGATAGCTGTTAGTTTCTTGCAGTTCTGCAGGCTCAGGGTTTCCAGGTGCGGGTTACCTTCCACGAGTACCGTAGTCCACAGCATATCACCGTAGTCGTTCGCTTCAATATCGTCGGCGATAACGGTTTTGATCCTCGAATATACCTTGTTTCCTGCCGTATCTAACGCCCCGAGGCAAAGCATACCTTCGGAAAGCACAGCGCTGTATCCCGGGTTATTGAGAATGAACAAGTCGCTAAGGCTATTACATCCGCTGATATTCAGGTAGTCGTAAACCGTTTCGTCCTCCGAATACCATCCCAGGCCTATCAGCCTGTTGAGTCCTGAAAGGTCGAGTGAGGTAATCTTCGTATTGTTGCAATTAAGCATCGCCATATTACGGTTATTCGTAAGATCTACGGAAGTAATGTCAGTATTATCTATGTAGAGGTTCTGGAGCTTCGGGTTATTGCTTACGTCCACTGACGTTACAGCAGATCCGGAGCAAAACAATTCGACCAACTCCGGGTTTTTGCTCACGTCGATGGAAGCAATCCCAGTATTAGAAATGTTTATCCTCTGGAGCAGTGGATTCTTGCTAATATCCACGGAAGTGAGACCATCGATGTCATTGCAATAGAATGTCTCGAGCTTCGGGTTCTTCGACACGTCGAAAGAAGTGATATTCGTATTATACGCACTGAGCATGTCGAGTTCGGGATTCTTGCTTACATCGACAGTTGAAATATCGGTGGCGTGAATATCCAGGCGCCACAACTTGGGGTTCTTGCTGACGTCGATAGCCTTAAGCGCGGGGTTGGCATCGCACTGCAGGCGGCCCAGATCAGGGCAGTTACTTACGTCGAGCTCGTTAATCTCAGTAACCCAACACATGAGCTCCGTAAGTTTCGTATTCTTGCTTACGTCGAGTACCCTTATAGG
>CAKUKW010000136.1 GCA_934663885.1 uncultured Tidjanibacter sp. | reverse complement strand
AATTTAAACAATATTTATTTAATTAATAAAAGATTTTATAATTATATTTAAAAATGTGCGATATACGCGCAAGATAACTTATAAACAAACCTAATAATTACTTATTATGAAAAAACGAGCGATTGAATCTATGCCGGCAGCTGCGTCTATAATTATTTTATGTTTCTTCGGGTTGATGGCTTGCCAGAGCTCCGGTGACGGATATTCAGAGTCTCCCAAAGAGATTGTCGCCGATCCCGTTTTACTCGAATGCAGTTGCTCCAACAGCGATTATTCCGTTGCGCCTACCGTTATTATTTCACCATGCCCGAACAGTAATTCGGTTAACGTCGGCCCTGGAAGTTCTCTTCTTATAAAAGTTGCTTCACGCCCTTCGAGGTCTTTTATGAATTGGTTCGTCGACAACAAACTCAATTACCAGCAGGCCCCTAACGGAGATATGGACGAAATACTCATAAATGTTGGTTCGGGAGAGACCCACTATTCCATAACATATTCAGCAAAGTGCATTCACGGAAGATATGTAACACCAGTGGGCATAATACAAATAAATGTCAGCCCTTTTTATCCGGTATACCGTTACAGGCCTGTAGTGCAGCCGTAACCAACTATACTGAGATGCCGATAAAAAAGCCGCATTTTGAATGCGGCTTTGGTTTATTTTGATGCCCGTTTGCGCTCGTTTTCGTCGAGTAGAATCTTTCGCAGACGCATGGACCTGGGCGTTATTTCCACGTATTCGTCCTCCCGTATATATTCGAGCGCCTCTTCCAGCGAGAAAATTACCGGCGGCGCTATGTGCGTTTTCTCATCGGAGCCGCTCGCTCGCATATTGGTCAGCTTTTTCGACTTGGTCAGGTTCACTACCATGTCCCCGTCGCGTGTATTTTCGCCCACCACCTGGCCGGCGTATATCTCGTCGCCCGAAGATACGAAGAATTTGCCCCTGTCCTGTAGCTTGTTTATGGCGTAAGCGTATGCTTGGCCGGTTTCGAGGGCTATGAGCGAACCGTTGACGCGCATCTCAATATCCCCTTTGTAGGGTTCGAAGCCTTTCAGGCGGTGCGACATTATCGCTTCGCCCGCCGTGGCAGTAAGGAGGTTGCTGCGCAGGCCTATTATGCCCCGGGAAGGTATCTCGAATTCTAACCTTGTGCGGTCGCTTGTCGACTCCATGTTGAGGAGCGTACCCTTGCGTTTGGTCGCCATCTCTATGGCGCGGCCGGAGAACTCTTCGGGAAGGTCTATCGTCATCTCCTCGATAGGCTCGCATTTCTGTCCGTCTATTTCTTTTATTATAACCCTTGGCTGGCCTACCTGGAGTTCGTAGCCTTCGCGGCGCATCGTTTCGATAAGTACCGAAAGGTGCAGCACGCCGCGCCCGTAGACTGTGAAACTATCGGCGTTCTGGCCGGGTTCGACCCGCAGGGCGAGGTTCTTTTCCAGCTCGCGGTCGAGGCGCTCCTTGAGGTGGCGCGAAGTGACGAATTTCCCTTCCCTCCCGTAGAACGGCGAGTCGTTGATGGTGAAGAGCATACTCATAGTAGGCTCGTCGATGGATATCGGTTCGAGAGGTTCAGGATTTTCGTAATCACATATCGTGTCGCCTATCTCGAAACCTTCTATGCCCACCATGGCACATATTTCGCCGCAGCCTACTTCATCGACCTTGGTCTTTCCCAATCCCTCGAACACCATGAGCTCTTTTATACGGCTCTTGATCTGGGTCGCCCCGTCGCGCTTGGCGAGGGTCACGTTCATACCCGATTTAAGGGTTCCCCTTGTCAATTTGCCGACCGCGATGCGGCCAAGGTAGGGTGAGTGTTCAAGCGAGGTAATGAGTAACTGCGGAGTGCCTTCATGTATTTCGGGCTCGGGTATCTCATCTATTATGGTATCCAGCAGGGGGGTGATATTATTGGTAACCTCTCCCGGTTTATGGGACATCCAACCGTGTTTCGCGCTGCCGTATATCGTCTTGAAATCAGCCTGTTCGTTAGTCGCGCCCAGGGTGAACATAAGGTCAAAAACCTGCTCGTTCACGAACTCGGGACGGCAGTTAGGCTTATCCACCTTGTTTATAACCACTATCGGTTTTTTGCCCAGTGACAGGGCTTTCTGGAGTACGAATCGCGTCTGTGGCATTGTGCCCTCGAATGCGTCGACCAGCAGGAGCACCCCATCCGCCATATTGAGCACCCTTTCGACCTCGCCCCCGAAGTCGGAGTGGCCGGGAGTGTCGATGATATTTATCTTATAATCTTTGTAAATTACAGAAACGTTCTTGGAAAGTATCGTGATCCCGCGTTCGCGTTCGAGGTCGTTATTGTCCAGAATAAGTTCGCCTGCGGAGGAGGCATTGCGGAAAAGGTTTCCCTGGAGTATCATTTTGTCGACAAGCGTGGTCTTGCCATGGTCTACGTGCGCTATGATAGCGATGTTGCGGAGTTTTCTCATTTATTGTTAATAACTATAAAGCCTGCAAAGGTAGGAATAAATCGCCGAATACTCTATATTTGTACGCCAAAATAAAACTTGCCTAAATATGAGAGAGACCATCCTGCTGGATTGCGGCCCGGGCATTTGTTCAGAAATAGTAATAGGAGCCATGGAAGACGCCCTCGGGAGGCTGTTGCCTGCCGACCGCGACTCCGTTGTCATTATTACCGACGCCAATGTCCACCGCAATAACCGCGACTTTGTTGATTCCCACAGGCATATCATAATAGGGCAGGGGGAAAGCACTAAAACCCTGCGCCTTATTGAGGACATATACCGTCAGCTGCTCGAAATGGGTGCCGACCGCAATGTCTTCCTGCTCGGAATGGGTGGCGGCGTCGTGACCGACATTACCGGTTTCGTAGCGGGAACTTACCTCAGGGGAGTGCGGTTCGGTTTCGTCGCGACTACCCTGCTCGGGCAGGTGGATGCCTGTATCGGCGGTAAGAACGGCGTGAACCTCGACGGATATAAGAACATTATCGGCCTGATCAGCCAGCCGGAGTTCGTCGTATGTGATATAGAGAAGCTGCGCACTCTTCCCGAACGTGAATTCCGCTCCGGGATGGGCGAAATAGTAAAAGCGGGTATCATAGGCGATGCAGAGCTTTTTTCCATATTGGAAAAACACGGTTATGAGGGGATAAAGAGCTCGCCGTCTTTGCTCGCCGAAGTAATCGTAAGGGCCATAAAGGTAAAGGTCGCTGTCGTTGCCGCCGATGAGCACGAAAAGGGGGAGCGCCGCAAACTTAACATGGGACATACATTCGCCCACGCACTCGAGAAGATAGTGCCGGGCACGGCGCACGGTGAGGCCGTTGCGGCGGGGATCGTTATGATAAGCCGCGTGGCCGTAAAGAGGGGAAAACTGTCGGAAACGGACAGCCAGCGGATAACGGATGTTATTTCGGGCCTGGGACTTCCGGTGGAATACCCGGTGGAACTCAAAAAACTCTTTTCCGCCATTAAATACGACAAGAAACGGGAAGGTGATATTATTAACGTTGTTCTGCCCACGGGTATCGGTAGCTGTGAAGTCGTTCCCGTGTCGATAGCCGAACTCGAAGAACTCTCAATATAAAATAAAGTGAAGATGCCGCCATTATTTATTGTCATGCTGGCCGTGTTTCTCGGGGCCGGCTATTATGTTTTCAGGCGCCTGTGGCAGTTCATGCCGGCTACCGCTGCCGGGCATGTCATGCTCATATCGTTGGGCGTGCTCGCTACGGCTTGCATGTTCGTATATTTCCTGCTCGGCGATAATGCTCCCGCATGGCTCATGTCTGCCGTTTACAAAATAGGTACGTCGTGGCTTATTATCCTTGGATACCTGCTTATAGTAGTATTACTTACGGATCTGGGCCGCGTTACAGGACTAATCCCGCGTGAATGGCTCCGGGGTAACTGGGCGGCGTTTTTTTCGGTAGTGGGCGTGGTTGCTATTCTCATGGTTGCGGGCAATATCGTTTACAATAACAAGAAAAGGGTCGAACTTGATATAGTCCTCGATAAATCCATAGGTTATGAGCGGCCCCTGCGGGTGGTGGCGATAAGCGACCTGCACCTCGGGTATGGGATTGGCAAAAAGGAATTCATACGTTGGGTCGGTATGCTCAACAAGGAAAATCCCGACATAGTGCTGATAGCGGGTGACGTCATAGACAACAACCTAAGGCCGTTGTATGAGCAGGATATGGCTGAAGTATTCTCCTTGTTCAACGCGCCTCTGGGTATTTTCGCCGTACCCGGCAACCATGAGTATATATCGGGAATAGAGAAAAGCGAGCGGTTCCTGCATGATGCGGGGATCGTTTTCCTGCGCGACTCGGTAGTGTTTGTGGACGACAGGTTTTACGTAGCCGGCCGTGACGACGTCACGAACGGGGAGCGCAAGACAGTACCCGAGCTTCTTTCAGGCACCGATTCTTCGGTGCCGGTCATAATGCTTGATCACCAGCCCTACGAACTTGGGCAGGCCGCAGCGGGCGGGGCGGACATACAAATATCGGGACACACCCATCGCGGCCAGGTATGGCCAGTTTCATGGATCACGGATGCTATATTTGAAAAGTCGCACGGTTACCTCGTCAAAGACAGGACCCATTTCTACATTTCGTCCGGCCTCGGTATATGGGGCGGAAAGTTCCGTATAGGAACCCGTTCGGAATATGTGATCATTAATATTTCGGGAAAAAATAATTGAAGGGTTTGAAATTTAAAGGTTAATTATTTGAAACGAATTGTCGATTGGGCAAAAACCGTATGTATAGAAAAGAGGCGCTTGGAAAGCGCCTCTTTCATTTTCAAATCCTTAATTTCAGGTCAGACTTTCACGTCCTTCATCTCTTCAGGATTGTGTTTGTATTTGAATATAATCGCGAAGAGTATCGCCACCACTGCCGCAAATCCCGCAAAGATGAACCACGATTTCGGGGTGTTGCCGTAAGTGTTGACAACGAGTCCGGCGGCATATGAGCCGAAGAACGCTCCGAATCCGTTGGTCATCATCATGAATACCCCCTGGGCGCTGGAACGTATCTGGGGACTGGTTTCCTTGTCCACGAACAGCGATCCGGAAATATTAAAAAAGTCGAAGGCAACGCCGTAGACAAGCATCGACAGGATGAACATCCACAGGCCCGGGCCGGGATTCCCTGCGCCGAGCAGAGCGAAGCGCAGCACCCATGCCACCATCGAAATAAGCATTACCTTTTTGATGCCGAACTTTTTGAGGAAGAACGGTATCATCAGGATGCAAACCGCCTCGGAGATCTGCGAGAGCGAGATAAGTATATTGGTATATTTGACACCGAACGTATTCGCGTATTCGGCCATTTCGCCGAAACCTTTGATATATGGGTTGGCGTATGCATTGGTAACCTGGAGCATCATGCCCAGCAGCATGGAAAAGATGAAGAATATAGCCATCTTTTTCTCCTTGAACAGGGCGAATGCGCGCAGCCCGAGTTTGTCGATCCACGATTTCTTTTCGGGATTGCGGTTTATAGGGCTGGCGGGAAGTGTAAACGAGTACATGCCCAGCACGAGCCCGAGGCCGCCCGAGAGGTAAAGCTGCATGGGCGACTGTTCCCAACCTAAAAGGCTCACGGTGATCATGGAGATTATGAAACCCACCGTTCCCCATACGCGAATAGGCGGGAATGCCGTCACCGAATCGAGGCCAGCCTTGTCCAGGGCGTTGTATGCCACCGAATTGGAAAGCGCTATGGTAGGCATGAAGAACATCACGCTGCACAGCAG
>CAKUKW010000135.1 GCA_934663885.1 uncultured Tidjanibacter sp. | reverse complement strand
CACACCGGCTGCCGCGGGCGACATTGCGGGAGCTGCAGCGGGCAGGGCACCAGTGTAAGCCATTTTTAATGTACGCCCGTCGTCCAGCGTAATATTCATATCGAATACATACGCCCCGGGCGTGCCCGTAACGTTAACGGTTCCGGATATGACGGAATTCCGGTTTGTAGCCGCGCCGCCCGCGATCACACTTAAAGTGGCGCTGACGTATCCCCTATCCGGATCGTACCTGCCCGGCATAATGGTATAAATAGTACGGTTGTCGTTAATGTTGTAAAGGTGCGGGGTAAATACCGGATTGGCGTCATCAAGGTCGGAGAAAGACTCCATAAACAGGACATAGCCGGATTTATTGCCGTCGAGGGCTTCGAAATAAAGGTCGAAGTTGCCGCAGCCGTTAGTATAATAGTCCCCGTAATACTCTGTTTCCCCGTAGGTAAAGGTAATAATCTCGACCGCAGGTACGCCGGCCTGGTTAACGGTAATTATTTTCGGATCGCCGCTCACGGGAGTTACGGTTATGCTTCCGCTGCGCGGATCGTTGCCCGTATAATCATTTACGGTTACCGTGATAGAGTTGCCGCTGGAGGCGATGTTCAACCACGAAGATGCGGCGGAGCTTACCGCGGCAGTCCATGTAGTGTTGGTGGCGGTTACCATGATATACTGTGCCGAATTGCCGCTCGCCTCGAAATTGAGTGTAGACGGGTTCACGGTTATCGATCCGGTGTCGCCGCCGCCCTGTTCACAGGCAGTGAATGCGAATAAGAATGAACCGGCAAGTAAGAACAAGAATATTTTTTTCATAATGGTAAGGATTTGGTTAACAATAGATATATTATTCAAAGATAAGAAAATAATATATATATATTACCAAAAATAATAAAACATTCTTATTAGTATTTACTATATTAATAAGTGCTTTTTAAATGCCGGTAAAATAAAAACGGGGAATTTTTGCCTGCCCCCGTTTATCATTTTCTGACTTGATTCTTACTTTTTACCGGAATGCGGCCTTTCCCATATTTACTTTGTCCGAGGAGGCCTCTTCATTAGTCTTTTTGTCATAAGAGACCTCGTAGGTACTGTCGCCGGAAGGGGCCTTCCAGTGAATCACTATATCCAGTGGAAGGCCGGCCCCTTCCGCCAATACCGTATCGGGATTGAATGAAATGATGCCCCGAAGGTCGAGAAGCCCGGCATCATCGTTTTTATTGTGCCGGAAATCGAGGTGGGTTTTGCCGTCCCTGTAATCGGCAAGCGGATTGCTCACCAGGTTCAGGTAATGGGTTTTGTTGTTACCCGTCAGGACGAAGTCGATATTGATAAAACCGCCGCTTACCCATATTTTGCGTACTGATATCGGGTCATTGGCTATCTCCCCGTTTTCCTCATCCATAAATACGGCGTCTTTGGTAAGTACGTTATAATAATCGTTAAGCTTTACATAATAATCGTACGGATCGGATTCGGGCCTGTCGTAAAGTATGGAATAGTCCGCTAGTATCCTGGTATCGTTTTTCGGCCCGTAGGAAGGAATGCCGGTGGCGGCTACCCACATCGAATTGCCCCCATCGGTAGTGAAAACGAAGCCTGTCGGTTTCTCGTGGGGATTCTCGACCGTGGCAAGGCTCATATAAGATGTGCCCAGTGAATGGCCGTCATCGTCTTTGCATGAAATCATTGTAAAAGCGGCTGCAGCGCCCAGAATAAATAAAATGTATTTTCTCATAACCTGTACCGTTTAATAAATGCGAATATATAATTTCTACCTCTTTGTAATATACAGACACGAAACATGCCGGATTTGTTGTCCGGCAGGTGAAATTTTTATAACGGACGTTGTTTAAAATTTGCTCACGGCATTATGCAACAGGAAACTACGGTATGGTGGAATTATTCGCCCTGGCTGATATCATTGAGCTCGACAAGTTTGTTGACTATTGCATAGATCGTTAGTCCGGCCGTGCTGTGTATGTCGAGTTTGGCGGAAATGTTGCGCCTGTGGGTTATGACCGTATGGGTGGAAAGACATAGTTTTTCGGCTATCTGTTTGTTTGTTAGTCCGTTGACTACGTATGCGATAACTTCTTTTTCTCGCTGGCTGAGTGATTCCTGCTTCCTTTCGCTCTGCGCGCTGCCTGCAATCCGTATGAGTTTGTCCTTGATCTGCTCCGGGCTTTCGTGAATAGAAATTATTTCGTCATAATTACGTAGTACCGACGGGTCGGCCAGTGTCGTCTGCAGTCCGATGAGCTTGATGCCGGCATTTCCGAGCTCTTTCCTCATCTTCTGGGGTGAGAAAATGCCAACGATGGAAATGTTTGCTACAAGGATATCCGGCCGTTGGTAGTTGAGTGAATTTATAAGTTGCTCCATATCGGAGATTTCGTATACCTCGACTTCCGAAGGCCCCGTTTCCCTCAGGACGGAATAAAGTCCGCGGCGTATTATCTCTGACGGTTCGGCTATGGTTATTTTTATCCGTTTGCTCATTTGCGGGCGGGTGTTTTCTGTTCGAGCCCCAGGATCACCGGTACGAACAGGAGGTCTTCTATCTCGTTGTGCGAACGTAGGTCGTATTCGCAGTTGAATATGTCGAACAGGAGGCTGTTTAATTCATTGGTACTCTTCGAGGGGTAATACTTTATGAGTATCTGCTTGAACTCCCGTAACCGCTCTTCGACCTGGTCGTGATGTTTCTGGAACACGCTTATGCTGTATTTGCCGTTGCGCTCACCTTTCAGCAGCGACCTCACGTACGGAAAGACCGTTTCCTCTTCATACATCATATGTTTGCGGACTTCCGCGGCGTACCCGTCGAAGTAATTCACTACGGCTTTTGTCAGGTCGTCCTGAGGATGTCCGAGTATTCCGACAAGGTCGCGTCGTATCTTGGGCAGCCTGAAATCGAGGAAATAATCGTGTGAGTTGTGCAGGTACATGACGAGGGATTCCGGGGATACGGTGTACTCTTCGGCATCGCCGCCCAGCATCATGTCCGCCACCGCGAGAAATGTTCCCGTATCAACGCCGTTTTCCGTGCAAACCTCCCCTATGGTTTTATCGCCGAACCCAAGCCCTATGCCGAAACGGCTCATGGCCAGCAACACCCGGTAATTTTCCGTTACCAGGTCACTCATTTTATCTGAAGTCCTGTATTTTTTCTGCTTTCCCATCGTTTTCATATCTGTATCAGATTACAAAAATAACACTTTTTACGATTGCATTGCAGTATATATTGCGGATCGCAGACAGGCGTCGGCCGTTCCGTGGTTAACAGGAGAGGTTTTTATGATTTCCGGCCTCTTCCCGCCTCATACTGTGAATTACATCATTTTCCTGTTCCTGCCCGGCTGCCATAAATTGCAAAGACCCGGCCTTTACAGGACCGGGGCCTTTTACAATTACATAATTACATACGGCTTACGGTACAAAGGTAATTCCCCGACTGCACCCTTGAAATACCTAAAAAAGGTTAAATGATAAAGCCGCTATACCCGAATAAGGTTACCTGTATCTGGTTACGGTAGAAATGTAGTTCTTAATTGCGAAAAACTACATAGGTGTGCCCGCCGCCTGTAATGTTTTGGCGACCTTGCGCCTGTTCATCATTTTCCTGATCCAAAGGTAATATCCCGTGAGGGGAAGCGTTCCGCCGATGAATGCCGCAAGGAAAGTCAGTATTTTCGAGAACAGGCCGCCCCAGCTACCCACATGAACTGAATATATCCATCCGCGGAGTTTTCCGGATCTCTCCTGATCTTTATATAAAGAGGCGCCGGTAATAGTGCCGGTGGCCTTGTCGAAAGTATAACGGTCGGAAGCGCGCTGGTTACCCCAGCGGCTGTAAGACACGTTTGCGGAGCCCGCCGAAACGGAGATCCTGTTATAATCTGGATTCTGGACTGCGATCTCTTCGTAAACCTGCTGCCAGTGTGCGAAAGGACTTTCCGGTAGTATCTTTCCGGTACCCTGCTTTCCGCTCTCCCCACCCGGTTGCCCCTGTCGGCCGCCTGCCTGCTGCTGTCCCGCCTTGGCCGTATTTCCGCCTTGGCCAGTGTTTCCCTCTCCTCCCTGCCGTCCCAGGGATTGCTGCTGCGTCGTGGCCCCGAAAACTTTATAGAAACCGGTGCGGTACCACGGGAACGACCATGTCAGTCCGGTAAGGGCCATCGCCAGAAGGAACACCACGGCATATATGCCGCCCGTGACGTGCAGGTCGTACCAGAACCTTTTCCAGCCTTTATGTGTCGATATCTGGAGCCTGTGTTTAAGGGCCTTGACCGTTTTCGGAATCCAAATAACGATTCCCGTAATCAGGACGAGGACGAAAGCGAGCGTACTGATTCCCACTATGAGTTTGCCTACGAATACGCCTTCTCCCGGTTTCATGCTGTCCAGCAGCCATCTGTGTGCCCGGAGCATGAAAGTAAAGAAACCGCCGCGATTATACTGCCCTTTAACTTCGCCGGTATACTGGTCGACATACACCGATGCCCTGCGGGGCTGCGAAAGGGTGACCTGGTAGGCCCTGCGTGGATCTGAAAATATATTTATCCCGGTAGCAGAAACGCTGTCGGGAAGCGTTACGGAGACCATTGCAAGAAGCTCTTCCGCGGGTATCGGATCTTCCCCGGCCTTATCCACGAAGTAAAGGCTGCGGTTCGTCAGCTCCGATATTTCCGTTTCGAATACCAGAGAAGCCCCCGAAAGGCATATTATGGTAATTATCAGCCCGAACGGAACCGATAACCAAAGGTGTATTTTCTTGAAAGCTCTTTTCATCTTAATCGAGGATAGTTTTTAACGTTACGCCCGCAGGCGCTGTCATTATTTGTTGAATGTCCGGATAACCTGCACCCTGCGGATAGACGGCCGTTCAAGTTCTTATAGATACAAAGATATGATTTTCCCTGTCATTCCGCTTATTTTATGATTTATCGCGGCCCGTGGAAACGGGCCGCGATAAATCACCCTAAATAACCTAATTGTTATCGAGTTTTCCTATGGCGCTTATGCTGGAAGAGGTTACTGCGACACCCTTGGCAGCTGTAGCTTTGACAGGATCGATGATGTATACGGTAGGCTGTGCTCCGTCGGTGGTGACGACAGGCATGTACGCCAGTCCGTTCTCAAAATAAGGCGACGAGCCGAAGCTGCTTATCACAGACCTTTCGGGAAGTCCGTTCTCCACCCATTTGAAGTTTTTGTCGCCCGCCTTGAATATGGCCAGCCTGCGTGTGTCGGCGTTGACTGCGCTTTCGTATTCAATGTCGTGGTACATCTGCAGGAGATAGTAGTCCTGCGAGATGTGCCATACCTTGAACATCTGCCTGCCGCCCGAAGCTTCCTCGATGTTGAAATAATAATCCTGGTCGAACTCGTCGGTGCCGGCCTTTATACGGATGACACCCGAGGGCTTGGTGGTTTTTTGTATCCCTTCGTTGGTTTTGGCGTTGCTGGCCGAGAAAACGTATACGTTGCCGTCCGCATCGGGAACTATCGTCGAGTAGAACTGCGAGCGGTAGCGCGAAGTTGCATAACTTATACGCGTATCGTGCAGTATTTTCGGATTTTCGAAGTTCACGTTGTCGTAGATAGCAACCCATACGTTATCGGGATACTGTGTAGGGCTGACGTAACCGTCCACTATGAGGCTTTCGTCTACGGCATAACCTTTCGAAACGCCGTATTCGCTCAGGCCCTGCGGGCAGAGTGCCGTGTAGAGTTTGCCGCCCGAGTCGACTATGCCCGAAACGGTAAAGTATTCGCCGTTACCCAC
>CAKUKW010000134.1 GCA_934663885.1 uncultured Tidjanibacter sp. | reverse complement strand
TACGTCGGCGGCATCGAGCACGCTGCCGGGCATCTTATATATTCGCGTTTCTGGAACAAGTTCCTGTTCGACCTTGGATACCTGTGCGAGGAGGAGCCTTTCCGCAAGCTTGTCAACCAGGGGATGATCCAGGGCCGCTCTAATTTCGTGTATCGTATAACTGGCACCAACAAATTCGTATCACTGGGCCTGAAGGAGGGATACGAGACCCAGCCCCTTCATGTGGACGTGAATATAGTACAGAACGACATGCTCGACCTCGACGCTTTCCGCACGTGGAGGCCGGAATTCCATGACGCCGAATTCATACTCGAAGACGGGAAATACGTCTGCGGCTCGGCGGTCGAGAAGATGAGTAAATCGTTCCACAACGTGGTCAATCCCGACACCATGGTCGACAAATACGGCGCCGACACGCTACGCATGTACGAGATGTTCCTCGGGCCTCTGGAGCAGAGCAAGCCCTGGGATACGAACGGCATCGACGGGGTGCACAAATTCCTCCGCCGCTTCTGGAAACTCTTCTACGGCAAGGATGGAAACTACGCCGTAACGGACGAAAAGGCGACTCCGGCGGAACTGAAGACGCTTCATAAAACAATCGGGAAAGTGAGCGACGATATCGAAAAATTTTCGTTCAATACTTCCGTGAGCGCGTTCATGATATGCATCAATGAGCTGGGGGAATGCCACAAGCGCGAAATACTCGAACCGCTTATCATATTGCTTTCGCCGTTCGCGCCCCACATTACGGAGGAGTTGTGGCACGCCCTGGGACACAAGACGACCGTCTTCGATGCGAAATATCCGGCATTCAACCCGGAGTACCTCGTGGAGGAGAGCTTCGAATATCCTGTATCGGTGAACGGGAAGCTGCGCTTCAAGAAAGAGCTGCCCCTCGGCATTCCCGCAGCGGAGATCGAGGCGGCTGTCCGAGCCGACGAACAAACGGCCCGTTATACAGAGGGGAAGGAGATCAAAAAAATGATCGTCGTCCCGGGGAAGATCATCAATATCGTGGTATAGGAACAAAATAATATTCCACTTTTTGCTTGTCCAAAAAGTGGATCCAAAAGACACCGATGTGTTCGAGAGCTAAATCGTTCGCCTAACGCCTAAAACGGACGGGCTGCGCCGATTTTCGCTGCGCTGCGTTTGCGCCCTCCTCGCGGCTCGGCAAAATGAATTTGCTCATTTTTCCCTCGCTCCGCAGTGCCGTGTCGAACGAAAATGTCTCCTTTTTGGGCGGCTTTTAGTCTCCGATTTTTTAACGCTCTCTCGTACGTCGGAATAGAAATCAGACGAATATAAAATTCATACTGATAGATTGATTTACAAAGTCATTATATAATAAGCAGTATTCGGGACGGGCGTTTGTCCGTCCCGAATTCGTATAAGTAAAAATGGTGCGGCGCCTATTGACCGGATTTTCGAGAGAGCCGGCGCCGCACCTCTCAACTTACGCTTTGCGGAGCGTATTATCACAACCTGCTATCTTCCCAACATATTTACCCAACAAAAAAGGACGCAGGCTACACTTCCTCACGTCCGGTCTTTGGGAACCTTAGGTCTCAGAAGTTGCCTGCGCCCAAGTCTGCCCTAACCGCAAAGTTAGGGCAAAACTCAGGACTGACAACTATTATACCGAGATCAACCACTCTTAGTATCTATAAGAGGCCCAAAGTTCGACGTGAGGTATAAAGGTTGTTTCCTTTATATTTTACTATTCTTCTGCAAATATAGTGTTTTTTTTTGACAACGACCAATTGTTCGTTAAAAACTACCTAAAAGATCGGGTAATTTGTATTTAATATGCAGCGGAGAGACGAACAATTAATGCTGGCGATTGCCAAAAGGTTAAAAGAACTTCGGGAGGAAAAAGGTTTCTCGCAGCAATACGTATACATTGATACCGACCTTAACATAGGTAAGATAGAAGTTGGCAAAACCAACCTCTCAATAAGTACTATTTCAATCTTGTGTAAATATTACGGTATTACCTTAGAGGAATTTTTCCGGGGTATCGATATGAAATAAGCCGTAAGATGCCTATACATAAAAATATAGCTGCCCACACCGGAGCAGCTATATTTATTTATAAGCATATCGTACTCCGGCAATACCGGTGTATTTCTTTACGCGCCTATTCAAGGTACTTACGACGAAAAGCGGCTATATCGACATTCAATTGATCCTTCAGGAAATTGTCGACGGAACCGTACTCCTCCTTTATCTTATCAAGCCCCGCCCGCAGGTATTCGCTCCTTACCGAGAACAGGGGCTCGAGCTCGGGATTGCTCCCGATGTAGGAGGAATATTTGGAAATAATATACTTGTTCGACAAGAGGTAGTCCTGCATTATTATCTCTCCGTCCACCCCGAGTGCCGATAATATCAGGGCCGCGCCCATCCCGGTGCGGTCTTTACCCGCAGAGCAGTGGAACACAAGCGGAATATTACCCTCGTCCTGCAGGAGCCGGAAAAATTCGCGGTACTGCGCAATAAATTCCGGAGTAGTGACGAACATTTCGTTCATCTGCCCCATAAGTTCGATGATCCCCTCGGCGGTAAGCTCCCCGAAAGCGGAGACGTCACTCATATCGCCGGGAGATATGGGTAGGTGATAGTAATGTGTATCGTCCGAGGGAAGCCGGTCGGGTGCCGCAGCGGCCTCCTGCTCCGCGCGGAAATCGACCACGGAAACGACAGGAATACTCGCCAGGTAGACCTTATCGGCGGGAGTCAACCCGTGCAAATCGTCGGAGCGGAAGAATTTCCCCCACTTCACATGTTTACCCTCTGCGGCAGGGTATCCTCCGAGGTCACGGAAATTGAAAACCCCCTCGAGCCCGAGGTGCCTTTCGGCGAGCAGGGCGCTGTTGCCACCGCTTGTGAACTGGTAATACTGCCTTTTTTCGGGATCGACTGCGAACCCGAAGTTACCCCGGCCTTCGCCTTTCAGTACCGGCTCCGACATTGAGATGTCAGCCGTAGAATCGCCTGCGTAGAGCTCCCATGGGCCGTCTACCTCCACGTTCAGGGTCGCCGAAGCCCCGGATGAAGAGCGTTCCACCGTCACCTTACCTAATAGTTCCTCACCGGAATAACCAGTTTTCTTTCCATTGCACCCCGTTACCATAACGGCGCATGCGATAAACCCGCATAAAAAAATCATTTTACTCATCACGCTACTCTTTATTTTTGGAATCTATAATTATTGTCACAGGGCCGTCGTTCACAAGCTCGACCTGCATGTCGGCGCCGAACTTTCCGGCCGCAACATTCCTGCCAATCGCTTTGCCGAGCTCCGAAATGAAGAGCTCGTAAAGCGGAACTGCCACATCTTCACCGGCCGCCTTTATGTACGAAGGGCGGTTCCCTTTTTTAGTAGATGCGTGGAGTGTAAATTGGCTTACTACCAGGGCTTCGCCCGCAGTCCGGACAACATCGAGGTTCATCACTCCGTCCGCGTCGTCGAAGATCCTCAACTGCGCCGCCTTTTTAACCAGCCATGCGACGTCTTCGGCGGTGTCATCTTGCTCCACCCCGAGCAGTATCAGCATCCCGCCCTGTATCGAAGAAACTGTTTCGCCGGCTATCGACACCGATGCGCGGCTGACCCTCTGTATCACTATCCTCATATCGTATCCAACGCCAAATTGACAATTATGTTTTACCGGTGGCTTCCCGAATGTAAAAAACGGCCGTAACGGAGCAATAAAAATAGTAAAAATCGTTAATTTTACGGAATGGGAGGGGGTAAATCATCAAACCCCTACGCGTCAGAAAGGTATGATCGCGGGACTGTGGATGGACTGGGGATAACCACCGATAAAAGGATATATGTTGAGATAACTAAATATGTAAAGATATGTTTTCCAAAGAGACTTATACGCAACGGCGGAATACCCTACGGGAAAGGGTTTCCGGGGGAGGCCTGATACTGCTTCCCGGCAACAGCGAGGCTCCGGCCAACTATCCGGAGAACGCTTTCCATCACAGGCAGGACAGCACATTCCTGTACTATCTCGGTTTGGAACTGCCCGGCCTGGCCGCGGTCATTGACATAGATTCGGGCGAGGACTACCTCTACGGCGACGATTACACGATGGACGACATTATCTGGATGGGATCGCAGCCAAGTATAAAGGAGCTGGGTTCAAAGTGCGGTATAAAGCCGGAGAATGTTTTTCCGTCGGACAAAGTACAGGAAAAACTAAGGGAGGCCGTACGGCGCGCAAAGCCGGTTCATTTCCTGCGGCCGTACAGAGCCGACAATGTGCTGAAAATTCACCGCTGGCTTGGCATAAAACCCGAGGCGGTTAACGAACGGGCTTCCCTTGAACTGATAATCGCGGTCGTTTCGATGCGCGACATAAAAAGCGAAGAAGAAATAGCCCAGATAGAGGATGCCTGTGAAATAGGGTGCGAAATGCATACCCTGGCCATGAAGATGTGCAAGCCGGGTGTGACCGAACGTCAGATAGCGGGCGCCATCGAAGGTTTGACGCTCCAGTACGGCAAGGGCGTATCCTTCCATTCTATAGTGAGCCAGCACGGCGAAACCCTTCACAACCACAACCACGACGGGATACTCGAAAGCGGACGCCTGCTGCTCGTGGATGCGGGGGCCGAGAACCTGATGAACTATTGCAGCGATTTTACGCGCACCTATCCGGTGAACGGCAAATTCACGGAGCAACAAAAAGATATATACAATATAGTACTGTCGGCTCACCGTAAGATGTTCGACATCGCAGCGCCTGGAGTCCGCCAGATGGCGATGCAGCGGGAAGTTTATAAAGTAATAGCCGAGGGTCTTGTATCGGTAGGCCTAATGAATGGTAGCGCCGACGATATAATGGATGCGGGCGCATATTTTATGTTCCTGCCCCACGGCCTTACCCACACCATAGGGCTCGACGTGCACGACATGGAGGACATAGGCGAAAAATACATAGACGCTACGCTGGAGCCGGA
Source organism: uncultured Tidjanibacter sp. (assembly GCA_934663885.1). Classification (GTDB taxonomy): domain Bacteria; phylum Bacteroidota; class Bacteroidia; order Bacteroidales; family Rikenellaceae; genus Tidjanibacter. The sequence continues at coordinate 884 of CAKUKW010000134.1, read as the reverse complement.
AATAAGGGCGAAATACGGAGTAAACAATGCGCGCGGTATCCGCGAGCTCCGGCCAGGCATGGTGATGAGCAACGAGCCGGGGATATATTTTATTCCCGCCCTTATCGCCCAATGGAAGTCCGAAGGCAAACACAGGGAATTTATCAATTACGACAAACTGGAGCCGTATATGGACTTCGGCGGCATTCGGGTGGAGGACGACGTGCTGATAACCCCGTCGGGGAACAGGATGCTCGGGAAAAGACGGATACCCGTAACGATTGCGGAGATAGAGGAATTTATGAAAGATAATTAGGGCCGGGACAATGTTTTTGCCGACCGGCGGAACCGGTTGCCAAAGCTGTACCGGTCCCGCCACCCAACAGGAAAAATCCGTAATAACAATATCAATTAGAGACGGCTTTCCGGGCCGCAGGAACATAAGTAAAGAGAATGGCTTTCTGGGAACCCTGGCGGGGATGCCGCATGTATAGTGAAGGCTGCCGCAACTGCTACATATACGGAAAATCGTGGAGGGGCGAAATGCCTGTCCCGGAAATCGTCCAAACCCCTGATTTCGATTTGCCCGTCAGGAGACTTAAAGACGGTTCTTGGAAAATAAAAAGCGGACGCGTTTGGATGGGATTCCGATCCGACTTTTTCCTGCCGGAAGCCGACCAGTGGAGGCCGGAAGTGTGGGATATAATGCGCGAACGCAGTGATCTGGAATTCTTTATAATCACCAAGCGGATCGAAAGGCTTGCCGCGTGCGTTCCGCCCGGCTGGGGCGATGGTTGGGATAACGTGACGATATGCTGCACGATGGAGAACCAGGAAGAAGTAAACCGTAGGATACCTATATATATGAACGCGCCCGTGAAGCACAGGATAGTGGTGTGTGAGCC
>CAKUKW010000133.1 GCA_934663885.1 uncultured Tidjanibacter sp. | reverse complement strand
ATGTCGTGCTGCGCTTTCAGGCGGCGGCATTTGGAGCGAAGTTCGTATATCGAAAGGGCAGGGGTGTCATCGATAAAAAGCGGCGCATCGGCCAGCGGGCGGGTAGACTGCTCAAGGTGTATCCACTGCTCCTGCGTGAGGCGTCCGCTTCGCACGTCGGTCGAGGTAAGGCCTGATTCGGAAACGATAAGGCGGAGCATCAGCTGTGTGGAGCTCATCTCGAGCGAGAAAAAAGCCACCGGTTTTTCGTGGTCGATGGCCATGTTGCGGGCCATCGAAAGTACAAAAGCCGTCTTACCCATAGACGGGCGGGCGGCGACGATTATAAGGTCGGAAGGCTGCCAGCCCAGCGTAAGCTGGTCGAGTTTGGTGAACCCGGTCGGCACGCCGTTCATGGTTCCCCCTTGCGCGTGGGCCTCCTCGATGGTCTTCATGGCCTTGTCAAGGATGTACTTGGCTGGGAGGACGTCGCGTTTTATATGTCCCTCGGATACCTTGAATATCTCGGATTCAGCGTAATCTATGAGGTCGCTCACGTCGGTCGACTCGTCGTAAGAGCGTCGCTGGATTTCCGTTGAAGCCCTTATAAGCTCCCTCTGTACGAATTTCTGGGCTATGATTGTGCTATGGAACTCGACGTTCATAGCCGAAGCTACCTTCTGTGTAAGCTGTGCAAGGAACTGGGCCCCGCCGACCTCCTTGAGCTTTTTCTGCCTCTTGAGTTTCTCGGTAACAGTAAGAAGGTCGATTGGCTTATTCTCCATGCCGAGCTCCTCGATGGCTTTGTAAATGGTACGGTGGTTCTCTACGTAGAAAGCGTCGGGAGTGAGGAACTCCTGTACCGAAATAATACTGTCCCCTTCGAGCATCAGAGCCCCCAGCACAGCCTCTTCCAACTCTATAGCCTGCGGCGGGAGAGTGCCTGAAGGATCGGAAACGAGCGCGTTGTATGCCTCGCGGTTATTCTGCGAATATGATTTTGCCATACGACATAAAGATTGAGGGTAAAGATAGGAAAAAAGCACGGGATTTTTCAGTATATTATCCTTTGTTCCCATAATAAATATACGGCGGCCCACAAACTTGGCGGCCGCCGTATCGGAAAAAGTTTAAGGGGAATAATCGGAGAATCTGCCTGAAAATTATTCTTTTTCCTTGAAATCTTCGTCAGTGAAAGTGTAGGTATACTTGTAATGCCTGCTCTCTATTTTTTCTGCTATATAATTCTTCCTGTCGGTTATGCCTGTCTGTGTTACCTCTTTTTCACCGTCTAAAATTATCTTCGTAGCCACCCTTTGGTACGGGCTGTCGAAAGTGCTTTCGTCTATCTCTTTTCCGGTTCCGTAATAAAGTTCGAAAGAGTGTCCGCCGCCCTTCGTAAGTTCGAAATTCAGCTCTTTATCATCCGTTTCGACCTTAAGGCTGTGGCCTGATTCGTTGATAAATTCCCAGGTGGCCCATCCGTGATAATCGGTTCTTGTGGTACAGCCTGCCATTAACCCCACACATAGAATCACGGAGGAAACGAGCGCGGTTATCTTTTTTGTATTTTTCATAAATTAGGCGTTTCTAATGAAAGATGCCTTTAAGTACCTCCCTGTTGCTTCCCTGGAAAACAAAAAGACCCTCAAAAGGGTCTTTTCAGTTATTCTTAACGTTAAGTTTACTTGTTCATGGTAACCAGCAGCTCTTCGTTGTTGCGGGTATTTTCCATGTGCTTGGTCATTTCTTCCATCGCCTCCACGGAATTCATGTCGGAGAGGTAGCGGCGCAGTATCCATGTTTTCTTGAGAACGTCCTTGCTGAGCAGCAGATCTTCGCGGCGGGTGCCCGAAGCGACGACGTCCACGGCCGGGTATACCCTCTTGTTGGAGAGCTTGCGGTCGAGCTGGAGCTCCATGTTGCCCGTTCCCTTGAATTCCTCGAAGATAACCTCATCCATTTTGGAGCCGGTGTCTATAAGGGCGGTGGCAATTATAGTGAGGGACCCCCTCTCTTCGGTGTTACGCGCGGCCCCGAAGAAACGCTTGGGCTTGTGGAGCGCGTTGGCGTCGACACCGCCGGACAGTACCTTTCCGGAAGCCGGCTGTACGGTATTGTAAGCCCTGGCGAGCCTTGTTATGGAGTCGAGCATTATCACCACGTCGTGGCCGCACTCGACCATGCGTTTGGCTTTGTCGAGCACCATTTCGGCTACCTTAACGTGGCGCGTGGCCTGTTCGTCGAACGTGGAGGCGACAACCTCGGCCTTTACGTTGCGGGCCATCTCGGTAACTTCCTCCGGGCGCTCGTCGATCAACAGGATGATAAGGTAAACCTCTGGATGGTTGTCTGCTATGGCGTTGGCTATATTTTGCAGAAGGACTGTCTTGCCGGTTTTGGGCTGGGCTACGATAAGCGCGCGCTGGCCTTTGCCGATAGGGGCGAAAAGGTCTACAACGCGTGTCGAGAGATTGTTGTGACCGTTGCCGGTGAGTGTGAATTTCTCGTTCGGGAATAGGGGAGTCATGTATTCGAACTGCATCCTGTCGCGGATGACTTCGGGCGTGAGGCCGTTGATCTCCAGCGCACGGACCATCGGGAAATATTTTTCCCCTTCCTTCGGGGGCCGTATGATGCCCCGTACGGTATCTCCCGGCTTGAGGCCGAAAGTTTTTATTTGGGAAGAGGAAACGTAGATGTCGTCGGGCGAGTTGAGGTAGTTGTAGTCGGCCGAACGCAGGAAACCGTATCCGTCGGGCATTACCTCAAGGACGCCTTCACCCTCTACGAAACCTATGCTTTCATCCCTCGAAGGATCTATATCATCCTGTTTCTGGCCGCGCGGGGCATTCTGCTGAGGCTTGTTGAATTTTTTGTTGTTTTGATGCTGAACCGGCTGCTGCCTGCTATTCTGGTTCCTGTTGCCGGTCTGCTTTGGTTCGGGTTCCGGTTCAGGTTCCTGTTCGGGGTTCCGGACTTCCGGCTGTTCTTCGAATATTTCGGCGTCCGGCTCCGGATCGTCCCCATAAATAGCTACGGCAGGCTCCTCATTGGCAGGGACCGCCTTCCGCGGCCTTCCCCTTCGGCCTTTAATATCTTCCTGCTCCGGTTTCGAAAAAAGTTCTTCCTTCTGCTCCGCGGGCGCAGGGGGCTCCTGTGGGGAATACTGCTCCTGGCGTACAGGCTCCGGGCGCGCTATACGCTGACGGGTCCCCCTCTTTTGCGCAGGGGTATTCTCTTCTTTATCTTCCTGACCGCTATCGTTGATGCCCGTAATGGCCTTGATGATGTCTTCTTTCTTCATCTGGGTAGTGCGTATGCCTAAAGTCTTTGCGATCTCACGCAGCTCGGCAAGGCTCTTACCCTGTAATGCATTGATTTCTTGCATAAATTTATAGTTTGCAATATGTTTGGTACTGATTGATGCCGTCGGGATGACGGAGGTGGGAATGATTATCTACCACAAAGATAAAATATTTTTATAAAAAGAAACAAAAGGCCGTAAAAATAACTCAAAATCTTCCATAATCGAGGGCACATCGGTGGAGTTATGTCGGAACGGTCTGCGCCGGTTGACGGCTGGTAAGATGGGACGGTCAGTGAAATCGGGTATTATTGACGGCAAATATAATCATCCCTAACGGATAAGCAAAGTTTACTTGAACTAATCGGAGGCGAAGTTTATATTTTTTAAGTATAGTGGAAGCCCAGCGCAGAGCGAATGCAAGATTTCTTGCGGGAGCTATGCCAAAGCGCCTCCTATATTCTGCAAATATGATTTAATTTTTAACCGAAATACCGACTCTTGCCGTTTCTTATTAAATTTGCGCTATATGGGAAGTAAAGGAGAATACATATCGTTGTTTGTACGGCTGGGCGAAAAGCTCTCCTCTTTCGGGCGTGACTCCGAATCGGAAAAGGTCGTGGAGCGGGCGGTGGCCGCCAATCCGTGGTTTTCCGCAGATGATATTCTTTTCTCCATTGAAGCCCTGCGGGAGCGTATGCTGCAGGAAAATATTCTTGAGCAGTGGCTTGCGGGATATAATATTGACTATGGCCGTGCCCGGAAGGTGGGAGTGGTAATGGCCGGCAATATTCCGCTCGTGGGATTTTTCGACATGATGTGTGTACTGGCCTGCGGGTATGAGTGCCATGTCAAGTTCTCGTCGAAAGATTCCGTTCTTATGGGATACATTACGGGCATGTTGAGGGAAATCGAACCCCGTGTACGGATTTACGGTTATGATGACTCCGCAGTTTACGACGCGGTGATAGCCACCGGCAGCGACAATACCAACCGCTATTTCAGGGAGCGTTTCTCGGGTGTTCCGGCCCTTCTGAGGGGTAGCCGCTATTCGGCCGCGGTTCTGGAAGGTCCCGAGACAGAAGGGGAACTGCGCGGGTTGTCGAGGGATTTGTTTCTTTATAACGGTATGGGTTGCCGGAGCGTAAGCCTGCTTTTTGTTCCCCAGGGTTACGATATATATTCGCTGGCCGGAACCTTAAGGCCTGATAAGGTAAATCCTAAATACTTAAATAATTACCGCCAGATGAGGAGCCTGATGTCTGTCGACGGCAGAGATTTTACGGACGGAGGCAATTTTATCATGGCCAGGGAAAGGGATTTCCCTTCGGCGGTCAGCGTCGTGAACTATACCTTTTATAAAGATAGGGATGAGGTTGGGGAATGGCTGGTACAGAATGAAGAAAAACTGCAGGTGGTCGTTTCGCGTGAAAATATATTTGGCAGGCATGCCCCGTTAGGGCAGGCGCAGCGTCCGTTCCCGTGGGATTATCCCGACGGCAGGGACGTAGTGAGGTTTTTAATTCCGTTGGAATAAACCTATATTTACATTGCAGACAATAATAATTGCAAACCATAATATTAGAAAGTATGTCGATGATATTTAAATTCACTGTGCTGAGTAACGAAGACGATAATTTCCTGAGGGAGTACGAAGTGCCTTACGATATGGACCTGATGGGCCTTCACGATTTTATCTGTGACGACCTCGAGTACGACAAGGAGAATTTCTGCTCCTTTTTCGGCTCCGACGCGAACTGGCAAAAATTGCAGGAATACACCCTGGTCGATATGCAGGAAGATGACGAAGGGGTTGTGGCCCTGCCGATGGAAGGCACCCTGCTCGGGCAGATAATACACAATAAACTGGACAGGCTGATATTCATGTTCGATATATTCGCAGGAAGATCGCTTTTCCTTGAGCTTACCGAGAGCAAGGACTCCGAGGATGCAGTCCGTTATCCGCGGGTGGCCGCATCAGAGGGCGATGCTCCGAGTCAACTCGACGCTGGTAGCCTTATGTCGGAAGAGTCGCCGTTCGACGACGCGATGGAAGACTTCTCTGATTTCGAAAGCTACGACGACGATTCCCTCTCCGATGAGCTTTGACAGCCGCAAAAAAGGTACCCTTATAGTAGTGGCAGGTCCTACAGGTTCGGGTAAAACCGACCTGAGCATAGAGCTGGCCCGACGTTTCGATGCTCCTGTAATATCTTTCGATTCACGTCAGGTATTCAGGGGAATGGCCATAGGTACCGCCCAACCCGATGAAGGCCAACTCGCGGCTGCCAGGCATTATTTCATAGCCGACAGGGAAGTAACGGAGGAATATAACAGCGGTAAATTTGCAGGGGAGGCGCTGGAGCTCCTGGGCAGGCTTTTTGAAACGCACCCTTATGTGGTCGCGGTCGGCGGCTCGGGATTATATATAGACGCTTTGTGTTACGGGCTCGACGAACTCCCTGAGGTTGACAAAGGGTTGCGCGGAAAACTGGAAAAGCGACTTTCCGATGAGGGTGTGGAGGCTTTGGCGGCGGATCTGCGGTCGCTCGACCCCGATTATTATGAGGAAGTGGATAAGAGTAATCCGGCGCGGGTAC
>CAKUKW010000132.1 GCA_934663885.1 uncultured Tidjanibacter sp. | reverse complement strand
GCATGTCATAGCGACCATATACCAAGCATATTACAACCCTTACGGCATGGCTGTATATACGTACAGGTCAGGTAACGTAGGACAAATATAAGAATTATTCTTTATCAAGCAACTGCGAATTATATTTTATACCCTAAAAGCCGATATAAATATATAATTTTTAAAAGGTATGTTGTGGTTATGGTATTCCTGAGTTTTATTTCAAGGGCTTAAGACACTAAGAAATAAGGGTACAAAGATAAAAATCCGGTGGATTTTCATATATTTGAATAATATTTGGAACATACTTAGACATCTGAGATACCCCCCGGTGGAGAGCCACGGTGAAAGCTTCGGCGAGCCCCGCGGGTTGTTTTGCGGAAACAGCGCGGATAAAAGCGATCAGACAATCTGTCTTGTACAAGCGGCTCTTGCCGTATTTGTTTACCCCGGCCGCCGGCATTCTGTCCTGCCCCGCGGGAGGTTGGGCGGGAAGACCCTGAAGGCGCCGGCGAAAGTCTCCGCTTCCGGAAAATAATGTATGCGTAAAACATTTATATATAAAACTTAACTAACAAAAACATGGATATGAATACACAGAAAAAAAACTACACGCTGCCCATCATTGTGATGATCCTGCTCTTCGGCATGATATCCTTTGTCACGGGGCTCGCGAACCCTATGGGAGTCATTGTCAAAAACCAGTTCGAGGCATCCAATTTCATGTCCCAGCTCGGAACGTTCGCCAACTTTATCGCCTATGCTTTTATGGGCATCCCAGCAGGACTGATGCTCAAGAAGATAGGATACAAGAAAACGGCCCTCGCCGCGGTAGCGGTAGGGTTCGCAGGGGTGGGTATACAATACCTTTCGGGTACCGCCGCCAGTTTCGGCGTTTACCTGGTGGGGGCGTTCGTGGCAGGTTTCTCTATGTGCATGCTCAACACCGTTGTAAACCCGATGCTTAATACCCTCGGCGGCGGCGGCAAGAAAGGCAACCAGCTCATACAGGTGGGTGGTACTTTCAACTCCCTGATGGCGACGATAGTACCTGTCCTCGTAGGTTACCTTATGGGAGATGTCGCCAGGGCTACTATCAAGGACGCCAGCCCCGCCCTTTTCATAGCGATGGGAATCTTCGCTTTGGCTTTCATAATACTCCTTATAGTCCGGCTCCCGGAGCCCCACTCGGCACAGGCCAAAGAAAAACTTTCCTATAAAACCCTCTTCAAATTCCGCCATTACCTCCTGGGAACCATTGCGATATTCATATATGTAGGCGTAGAAGTAGGCATTCCGAACATTATGAACCTGTTCCTTACCGATACGGGCGGCTTCGCGATGGACGCAACTGCTGCCGGAGCGATTGTCGGCACCTACTGGTTCCTGATGCTGATCGGGCGCTTTATAGGGGCGGCCATAGGAGGCAAGGTTTCCAGTAAGGCAATGCTCACCACCGCCTCTGTTCTGGGGCTCGCGCTGATAGCGGTCGCTATTTTCATGTCACCGGGGGCGACGATAAATATGCCGGTATTTAAATCCGATATTTCGTTCGGTTTCATCGAGGCTCCGGTCAATGTGCTGTTCTTTGTTCTCTGCGGCCTCTGCACCTCGGTGATGTGGGGCGGCATATTCAACCTTGCGGTGGAAGGGCTCGGCAAATACGTGACGCTGGCTTCGGGCTTCTTTATGGTGATGGTTTGCGGAGGCGGAATCCTGCCGGCCATACAGGGAGCGGTAGCCGACGCGACCGGTTACCTGACAAGCTATTGGATAGTGTTTGCAGGGTTCGCGTTCCTGCTCTATTACGCCCTCATAGGCTGCAAAAACGTAAACAAGAATATAAAGGTGGATTGAAAAAATTCCTGAATTTTATTTAACAGGATCCGCATATATTTCTGATAAACAACGACACCGCCGGAAACTTTTGGTTTCCGGCGGTGTCGTTGTAAAATTATAGAAACCGCCTGCCCGTACCGCTTCGTATTTTGCACGGAAAAAAGTATGGGAAAATATTTTACTGCAGAAGAATTCACACGCTCCGCAATGGCGCAGGCGCACGCACTCCCGAATGAGCCCTCGGCAACCCAAAAACGTAACATCGAATTGCTCGTAAGCGAGCTGCTCGATCCGCTGCGGGAAATGTGGGGCTCTCCCATAAAAATCAACAGTGGATACCGCTGCCCGGAGCTAAATATCCTGGTGGGAGGTGCAGCCTGTTCGCAACACATGTCAGGTGAAGCAGCCGATATAACGGTTGGAAGCCGCTCGGCCAATTCGGCGCTGTTCGACATGCTCCTCGAAAGCGGAATGGAGTTCGATCAGCTTATCGATGAAAAGAATTTTTCATGGCTGCACGTTTCATACAGAAAAGGTAATAACCGGAAACAGACACTGTCCCTATGAAAAAAAAACGATTGGCCGCCCGGTGGCGGAACCAAATAAAACCGGGCCCGTTTACGATATTTCCTATAATATTGATGACTCTGTCCACAGGATGTTGCGCTACTCGCGGCTATACGTCGAAAACGGAGATGCGGGACAGCCTCATTACTGAAAAGACAGTGAAATATACCGAGAAACTTCGTGACACGGTAATTTACATAACCCTTCCAATGGAATCCTATGTAAATGAGGTGAAAAGGGATAGCTCTTTCCTTCAGACATCGCTGGCTTTTTCGACAGCAGCCATACTTCAGGACGGCTCCCTGCACCACTCACTCAAAAACAAGCCCGGCCCGGTAGCGGCGGAAGTCTCTATACCTGAAAAACAGATAGTTATCTTAACGACACAACGTTCTTCCAACTATTCGGTCAGCGAAATACCGGTGAACCAGTCGTTGTCGGGAATTGAAAAATTCCTTATGTATTCAGGGATAATCCTTTGGGGAGCGGCTGTAACAGTGTTATTGATTTTCCTGGCCAGGGTTTTCCGGTAGAACCGGATCGCTAATTCCGCGTTATATCCCGGAGCATACCTGTAAAACCGGAATCGATTCCCGGAATAAAACGTGTAGCCCACCGTTACGTCACCGTATTCTGATCAGAGGTGCCAGTCAGTCGGTAAATTCGTTTACTTCGTCGTCGTATAGGTTATTCAGCTCGAAAGAAATTTCATCGTATTCGCGTTTCCATGCCTTAATCAGCGGCTCCGGAACCTCCTTCGGGGCTTCATCGATGCGCTCCTTAGCTTTTTTAAGCTCCTCTTCAAGTTGTTTTCTTGTGCTCATAATCGTCATTTTTAAGTTTACGCTAAAGAATTGCAAAAAACGAGCCATTAGTCAAGCAAAAGAAAAACGGTATTACCATCAAAAGAAAATGGCAGTGTATAATTATGCCCGATACACAAATCGCGGGCAACATCGGATTTATATCTCCCCCGTTACACCGCACCGCATATCCCAATAAAACTACCTGAGGTCGGTGCCTATCAATTTCATGAATTCCTCGCGGGTCTTCTGCTGGCTGAGGAAAACTCCGGTAAACGCCGAAGTGGTCGTTACGGAGTTCTGTTTCTGGACGCCGCGCATCTGCATGCAGGTGTGGGCCGCTTCTATCACGACAGCTACGCCCATCGGATTAAGGGCCTCCTGCAGGCAATCCCTTATCTGGACGGTCAGCCGCTCCTGTACCTGGAGCCTGCGGGCGAAGGACTCCACGACGCGGGCCACTTTAGAGAGTCCGGTAATATAACCGTCAGGGATGTAGGCGACATGCGCCTTACCATAGAAAGGCATAAGGTGGTGCTCGCACATCGAATACAATTCGATATCCTTCACGATAACCATCTGGCGGTACTCTTCGGTGAACTTTGCCGAAAGGACTATGGATTTCGGGTCTTCGCCGTATCCTTTAGTGAGGAACGCCATCGCTTTCGCAACCCTTTCCGGCGTCTTGAGAAGTCCTTCGCGCGAAGTATCTTCCCCGAGCAGTTCCAGTATCCGTTTATAATGGCCGGCTATCTCGTCTATAGCCTCCCGGTCGTATATCTCTTCCTTTTCGTAAAGTTTGCCCATTGTTATAAATATTTTCGGACTGCAAATGTAAGAAGCAGTTTCGGGATTTTCAAATCTGGTTAAAATTGCAAACTCATTCCGCCCTGCCGATTCCCGCGATGCTGACAGGAGAAAGAGCTTGTTATCAATGATACTTTGCTGAATAATCAAATAATTCTTTCGGAGCGGGACTGCGGGGTGAGAGTCTTCCTTTCCCAGTCTATTCCCGTAATCAGTGTCACGCCGGGTTTTGTACCTGTTTCGAAAGAGCCTAAGCTGTTCCCCACCCCTAAAGCTTCAGCTCCATTAGCTGTAGCCCACCGCAGAAGTTCCTCCAGCGGTATTCCGGTGAATTGTTTGAGCTCTTCCACCATATCCAGCGAATGGTTCGACGCGAGGGAGTCGGTACCCACAGCTATATTGGCGCCCCTTCTCCTGAGAAGCTGCACGGGCGGAGTGAGTCCAGTAATATATTTATTGGAACGTGGGCACAATACCCATGTAACCCTGCCTGTAAAGTGCCCAATAATTTTATCCATATCCTCTTCCGTTATGCAGCAATTGTGTATCAGCATGATATCTCTCTCCGGAGGCACCAGGGCGGTAAGCCTGTCGGCCGGAGATGAGTATCTGCCGGGAAACGATGGCTTCCAGCCCCTCTCCCCGTACCAGTTCCACATTTCGCCGTGCCGCCCGAAAAGGTCCGCCTCACCGGGGCTCTCCATGAAATGCACAGACAGAGGCGGCTTTTTTCCCGCTTCACTCCCGTAAACCGCTACGTCCTTAAATGAAAAACCATTCACGGCTTCGAGCAGCGGCCCGTCCTCAAGCGAATACAGCGAATGGGGGGTGGCCGAGTAAACCAGCCCGCGCCTTTCAGCATCCGCACCAACAGGGCCGAGCGACGCATCCAAGCGGACGTTAAGCCCGAAAAGTTCCAGGAAAGTATGGTAATATATCCGGCTTCGCGATTTGGCGGCGAAAGTCGTAGCGCCGTTGGATATGTCGGCTACGGCCGATACCCCCTGTTTCCAAAGTGCGGCATCTGCCGCCGACAATGCGTAGAGTCGTTCGGCGTCCGGAAATTCATCCCTTACGGACGACATTCCCGCTGCGAAACCGGTGTAGCCGCAGCCGGGAGGTATCGCGCCCTGCAGGTAAGAAAGCTCCAGATGAGAGTGGGCGTTAATCAGCCCGGGAACCAACAGGCCGCTGTAAAATTCCGCGTACGCTATCCCGTCGGGGTCTCCGTACTGCGAAATCTCCAGTATCTTGCCCTCCTTCGACAACGAGAGTATCGGCCGTGGCAGGAGTTTCCCACGGTAAAATGCGAAATGCGACGCTATCTTCCTCGTAATTTTCTCCAAACCAGTCATATTTCATCGTGTCTGTTGCGATCCCTTCATAGAGCCATTGTCTTACATAAATTTCCCGGGCATCGCCGACCGGAGGATACCATACGACCTCCAGGGAATCGATCCTTAAATTGGGCTTCGAGAAGTCCTTCCTGTAGTCTCCAAATAGTATTTCAACCCGCGCCGCCTCGGGCCACGCATCGAGCTTTATGCTAAAATCTTCCGAAATTACCCCGCGTGTCAGGCTATTTTGCATCGATACGAGTATCCTGTCCGAAGAATTCCTGATATAGTACCTGTTTACAAGGCCTTGGTTGGTATCGGTCGAATCCTGGAGGGTAGAGTGGGTTATCTTATACAGGCCCTCTTTGGCCGGAATCAATATCCTCAACTTGCCCGTATCGGCTTTTTCAGTAACATGTACCGACTCCGCATAGTAAACGATCTCCCTTGAAAACTCACGCGCAAGGCTGTCTATGGTATTCTCCCTGGCGATTCTTTGCTCCACGTCGGCCAGCATCCTGTCGAGTTTATTATTCGCCTCGGTTATAACGGGGGCTATTTTGGCGCTCTTGCGTTTGGTGAAATTGGCCAGCGTATAGGTAAAATCGCGGGTGGTGTAACCG
>CAKUKW010000131.1 GCA_934663885.1 uncultured Tidjanibacter sp. | reverse complement strand
GGGATTAACTTCGTTTTCTTCGAAGACTCGTTTTTGCCTGGGAAGCCGTGGGGTATTTGCGCTCGCTTCGTTCGCTTTTTTCGCGGATGGGAAACCTTGCAATATTTATAATATTACCGTGCACATATTGCCATGAAAACAGGTGAACCGCCTACAAATAAATTTGCTGCGGTTCACCTGTTTCATAACAGCCCTGTAGGGCATTATTTTATAAATATTGCGGAGGAAGGGGGATTCGAACCCCCGGTACCCTTGCGAGTACGTCAGTTTAGCAAACTGGTGGTTTCAGCCACTCACCCATCCCTCCGAGCCGTGGCTCAAATTCAATAAGAACTTAAGCGGATGCAAATATAATCAAATTGAATTATCATCCAAAATATTTATTTTTCTAAATGAGGATTATTTTACCGGATTAATTTTTTTGCACCTGGATATGATATGGGAGTATTTGCAATTAATTTTAAACGAGGTTTTTATGAGAAGATATTTTCTGTTTTTTATTGGCTTCTGAAGGCGGTGTAATAAGTTGGTTAACAGCCTGTATGGCTTTATACTTGCTTGTTTTGCGGACATTTGGCGAAAAAAAGCAGCCTCTTTAAAATTTCCCCGGAGTTGAATCGTCTGAAAGTATGAAGGCGGGCCTGAAGGCGCCCGCTTAAAAATGAAAATTCAATAACCGATTAAATTTTTTTATTATGGACAATACAAAAAAGAATTTCAGGGGACATGCCTTTCACGGAAGGTTTTTCCAGTGGGCGAAGGAAAAGATGACCGGAGAGGATGCCTTTGAAATAATGTACGGCGAGAAGGGTAGGGAATATCCGGCTGAGATGAAGAAGGAATTCGCCACAATTTTCGATGAAATGAAAGAGGCCCACACCAAGCTTCACGGCGACCGTAAGGCTTTTATGGAGAAATGGAAAGAGTATGCTCCGGAGGAGAAGGATTTCCGTTGTGACGGTCGTTTCGGGGGGGAGGAGTTCCGCGGTATGGGTGAAGGTCCCCGCGGCCCTTATGGCCCCCACGGCAGGCACGGGTGGTAACGTGCCTCCATATAGCGGAGGTCATCCTGTTTGCTGGAGGCACTCCCTAAAAAGAATCCTGTCCGGTCGAGGAAGACGCTCCCGGGCGGGATTTTTTGGGGCTTAAACGAACGTAGGAAGATCGCTTACCCGCCAATATTAAGAAATGCAAAGGGGCCGGATGGACAAGAAAAACTGAAATGTAAACCCTACCGTATATCATATACCGGAAACCAAGAATTATTTGTATGGGCCAAAGAGGTGTACGTACGAAGTGTTTACGTTGCTGCTGCAACAGGACTTTTACATATACGCGCTTCGGTGTTGTGAGATACTATAAGGTCATTGAGAATTATGAATAAAGGGCTGATTACAGTTTATAGAAGAGGGAGACGGCAGTTTCCCTCTTCTTTTGATAGAATGTTAATATCTGTCCGCCGGGGAGAGGAATATTATGATGAGAAATGGTATCTTTGTATGTTGCGCCGAGCGCAGAGCTATATACTGAGATAACTTTTTGATAAATAATATGATCGAGAGATACAGCAGGCCCGTTATGCGCGAGGTGTGGACAGAGCGCCGCAAGTTCGAGGCCTACCTTAAAGTCGAGATACTTGCTGCGGAGGCATGGAGTGAAATGGGTGTTATACCGGCAAAGGATGTCAAAGAGCTGTGGGATAAAGCCGGTTTCGACATCGGCCGCATAAAGGAGATCGAAGCCGAAACCCATCACGACGTCGTGGCTTTTACGCGCGCGGTTAGTGAAACGCTCGGTGAGGAGCGTAAATGGGTGCATTACGGCCTCACGAGCACCGATGTGGTCGATACCGCAAACGGCTACCTGTTGAAACAGGCCAACGGGATCCTGCGTAAGGATATAGAGGAATTTATGGAGGTGCTTCGCCGGCAGGCCCTGCGCTTTAAGGATACTCCGGCCATAGGGCGCACCCACGGAATCCATGCCGATATCACAAGTTTCGGCCTGAAATGGGTACTGTGGCACGAGGAGATGAAGCGTAACCTGGACCGTTTTGACAGGGCCGCGGCAGACGTCGAGGTCGGCAAGCTGAGCGGGGCGGTGGGCAATTACGCCAACATACCTCCTTTTATTCAGGAATACGTCTGCGAAAAGCTCGGCATCGCGAGCGCCAACGTTTCGACGCAGGTGATCCAGCGCGACCGCCACGCCTACTATATGGCTACACTGGCCGTCATTGCCGCCACGCTGGAGCAGATGGCTTTCGAAGTGCGCAACCTGCAGCGTACGGAGGTACACGAGGTAGAAGAGGCCTTCGGCAAGAAACAGAAGGGCTCGAGTGCCATGCCCCACAAGCGCAATCCCGTCAGCAGCGAGAACATCACGGGCTGCGCCAGGGTTATGCGCGGGTATATGGTGACGGCATACGAGAACGTAGCGCTGTGGCACGAGAGGGATATTTCGCATTCGGCTACGGAGCGCATAATACTTCCGGACGCGACGGCGCTGCTCGATTATATGCTCGTACGCTTTAAGGGCATACTGGAAAACCTGACCGTTTTCGAGGATGTGATGCTGGAGAATATATACCGTACCCGCGGCGTGATATTCGCACAGAGGGTAATGAACGCGCTCATCAGTAAGGGACTTTCGAGGGAGCAGGCTTACGATACCGTCCAGGGGGTGGCTATGAGAGCGATGGCGGAAAAGAGGGATTACAAGGAGTTGCTCGGCCAGACGCCGCAGGTGACGAAGCATCTAACCCCGCAGGAGCTCGAAGATTGCTTTACCCTCGATTATTACATGAAGAATGTTGAATATATTTACGAAAAATCAGGAATAAAACAGGACTTTTGAAAAATCGTGTTTTCCGCGTTACGCTCCGTTTTTAAATCCTCATTTACTATTTGAGAACCGATGCTGCGGAGTGAGAGCAGAGTAAATTTATCTACTCTGCCGAGCCGCGAGGAGGAAAAGACCGCATAGCGGGATTAAACTCCGGTTTAAAAACCTCGTGTGCGTTGAAAACCCTGATTTTGAAAAGCCCTTAATTAATACTATACAAATGGGAAAAAGATTGGTCATAGTCGGCACCCAGTGGGGCGACGAAGGCAAAGGTAAAGTTACCGATTATTATGCCCAGGCGGCCGATGTGGTAGTCCGTTACCAGGGCGGTAACAACGCGGGCCATACGATAGCTTTCGGAGGCAGGAAATTCGCGTTGCAAACTATTCCCTCGGGCATTTTCAACCCCCGGATACTTAATGTCATGGCCAACGGCATGGTCGTCAACCCCAAGGCCGTGGTCTCCGAGCTGCAAGTGCTGAGGGATAAGGGGGTAACCGATTTCCGTCTTGTTATTTCAGACCGCGCGGGTGTGGTAATGCCTTACCACATTGCCCTCGACGGCGCTTATGAGGATATGAAGGGCGGCAAGCAGATAGGCACGACCAAAAAAGGTATAGGCCCCGCTTACGCCGATAAATACAACAGGATCGGCATACGTATGGGCGACCTGCTCGATCCCGGATATTTCGCAGAGAGGCTGACCGACGCGCTCGTCGTGAAGAATATGGAGCTGAGGGAACTCGGCCTTCCCGAATTCGGCTTCGACGAAGTATATAACGAATACGCTGCGCTCGCAAAGGAGTTGGCGGGTTATGTAGCCGATACTTCAGTTGTGATAAACGAAGAAATAGGCAAGGGATCTAAGATACTGTTCGAGGGTGCGCAGGGCACTATGCTCTGTGTAGACCACGGTACATATCCTTATGTAACCTCATCGAGTCCAACTGCCGCCAGCGTACCCATCAATACGGGTGTGGCACCGAAATATGTGGACAACGTCCTGGGCATCTGCAAGGCATATTCCACCAGGGTGGGCGGCGGGCCTTTCCCCACTGAATTGTACGACTCTACGGCCGAATACATACGCGAGCGGGGCCACGAATACGGTACCGTTACAGGCCGTCCGCGCAGGGTAGGATGGCTCGATGCTGTCGTCATCAACCATGCCCGCCGTATTAGCGGTATAAACTACCTGTCACTGATGCTGTTCGACGTATTGTCGGGCCTCGATACGGTAAAGATATGTATAGGCTACATGTTGGACGGTAAGGAGATCAAATCCATTCCTTCGACCATACCGGCCTATTCGCGCTGCGAGCCGATCTATATAGAGCTGCCCGGCTGGGGGGAGGACATTTCCGCCGCGAAAAGTTTCGGTGACCTTCCACTGAATGCACAGGCCTACGTCCGCAAAGTCGAAGAGCTTACGGGAATAAAGGCGGCCATTCTTTCGGTAGGCCCCGACCGTACGCAGACGATAATACTGGAGGATATATTCTGATATCAGGACTTATTAAAAAGCAGGATTTATCAATAGAAAAGGGAAACAAGCGTTTCCCTTTTTTATTTCTCGCCCCTAAGGCGGCTGTCAATTAGATTTCTAAAATAGATCGGTTAATATATTCAATTTTCTTATCCACTTTTTGCTTGTCCAAAAAGTGGAGCAAAAAAGACCCCGATGTGTTCGAAAGCTAAATCTTCGTTCTGAAACCTAAGACGGACGGCCTTCACCGATTTTGGCTGTGCTACGCTTGCCTTCCTCCTTCGCGCCTCGGCAATTCATGCAAACATGATTGCCCTCGGCTTGGCGTCGGTTGGAACCAAAATGTCTCCGTTTTTTAACGGTTTCATTCACTCGATTTTTTAACGCTTTCTCGCACGTCGGTTTTTTAAGACTGTATCGATTAACCGATCCCTAAAAAATATCCGGATAGAAAACGACCCTCACGAGTTTGTTTTCAGTGCCCGAAGTTTTGCGGAAATGTGTGCAGTAGCCGTTATAATATACGTAATTCCACTCCGTCAGCCCGTATTTGTCCTCACAAAAGTACCCCGTCCTGTTGCCGGTACGGTCCATATATATCATATCGATAAGGGCGTCGGTTTCGGATTTCTGCGGGAAGCTTGCCTCGGTCGGGATGCCCGTAAGGTATATCACCCTCGTGGTCTTGGGCTTCTTGTTCTGGATGACGCTTTCCGGGAAACCGGGCATCGGTTCGTACTTCGTGTGATAGCTTTTAAGCAGGTCACCGTCGTATTCGTAGGAGGTAATCTCGGCAAACCCGAAAGAATCCTGCGTCCTGACCCTCTTTTTCACCATTTTGAACGAATTGTCGGCGTATGTGTCCGTGTAGTTGAATACCACGGGAACGGGCCCTCCCGCCCATTCGTACTCATGTAGTTCATAAGTATGTTCGACGCCCGAATATTTGCTGGCGGTCATTTCTTCGCTTACCCTCACGCCGTCCTCGGAGGTTTTCCTGTAGCCGGAGAGCCTGCCCTGAGGGTCGTAAGAGTAGATAGTTACCTCCTCCACCTTACTGCCTTTCGCATCGGAGTATGCAATGGTTTTCAAGGGTTTACCCCAGCGCGAGACCTGTTTGTCTTTCCCGTCGTCGTTCCCTTTATTGCAGCCCATGAACAGCACAGACGCCAGAATGACCGTAATTAGTAAACCTGTTTTTTTCATAATTTTCAGAGTTATGGATTTTACGTTACAACGATGAATACTCTTGCATAGTATTTATATATCGAGAAGTTTGCCTCCGAGTATCATTTTTTCGGTTAACGATACACCGTAGGCGTAAGGCAGGAATTCCAGCGAAGGAACCGGTTTTGAGATAAAAAGGTCGGCCCGCTTGCCTTTGGCTATAGATCCGTGGGTTTCATGCAGCCCCATCGCGTATGCCCCGTTGAGTGTCGCGGCGTTAATGGCTTCCCGGGGATTCATTTTCATTTTTATGCAGGCTATCGAAAGTACCAGCTTCATATTGCCCGACGGGGAGGAGCCGGGGTTATAGTCCGTAGCGAGCGCTACTCCCAGCCCGGCATCTATCATCTTCCTCGCGGGCGGATACTCCATTTCGAGGAAGAACGCCGCTCCGGGGAGCAGGGTCGGCA
>CAKUKW010000130.1 GCA_934663885.1 uncultured Tidjanibacter sp. | reverse complement strand
GCATTGCCCATCCCACGAGTGCGTCAACATAAGGTATAAGGCTGCGCCCGGTTTCGGTAAGCGCGTATTCGACACGGGGAGGGATCTCCGGATAGACCGTCCTCGATACGAGGCCGTACGACTCCAGGCAGCGGAGGGTGACCGTCAGCATACGCTGCGAAATATCCGATATTGAGCGCTGGATATCGCTGAAGCGCATTACGCCGTTGCTGTCGAGGGATATCATTACCAACAACGACCATTTATCGCCTAACCTATCGAGTATGTTCCTTACGGGACATGCGGACGACGGGTAAAAATTATTTATTTTTTTCTCTTCCATACCTGCCTGATATTCAATATTGGTTACCTTTAGGTAAGCGGGTTATCTTTTTGTACCCTCTTGTTTTTACGGTTTAGCCCGGTTATCTTTGCTTTACAAAAGTAATAAACTTACCGATATATACTATTATTTAATATCAAACATTTAAGATTATGGCAAAGAAAGTAGCAGTTTTGGCAGTCAATCCGGTCAACGGCTCGGGTTTGTTCCAGTACCTTGAGGCATTTTATGAAAACGACATTCCTTACAGGACATTCGCAGTTGCGGATACCAAAGAGATTAAGACCAACTCGGGATTTGCCATTATGGCGGACGACGTGGTCGCGAACCTCAAGGGACATGAGGATGAATACGACGCGCTGGTGTTCTCATGCGGCGACGCTGTTCCAAAGTTCAGCGAAAACGCCGAAAAACAGTACAACAAGGATATGTTCGCGGTAATGTCGGCTTTCGCGGCCAAAGGTAAACTGATGATCGGCCACTGCGCGGCGGCGATGATGTGGGACATGATCGGGATAGCGGACGGCAAAAGGCTGGCGGTACATCCCTATGGCAAACCGGCGATAAAAAAAGCGGTGGCTACAGACGCAAAACACGAAGTGGATGGTAATTTCTTCACCGCCCAGACCGAAAACACCATCTGGTCGCTGATGCCGGAACTGCTCTCGGCGCTGAAATAACGGGGCGTCCGGTTTAGTCATAACGATTCAGGCGGGAAAATTCCCGCCTGAAGTGTTTTAGTAACTCAACGTTATTTCTTACCTGCTTCCTTTTTTGATAATAAAAGCACAGTATCGGCAATACCGCGATTACAATAAGATATCCCTTATAAGTACATGCACTACTCTCAGTTGAGATTGCATGTCTGTTTATGGTGGAAAAAACAACCGTCGTTACCATAAAAGCCACGAAAAATATTGTAGCTTACATGGCCGGAAATACCGCACTCCAGCCTCCGGCGTCGTGTACTAAAATCAGTACTAATGCCGACCAAACTATAATAAAGAAAATTTGCGACCAGTCGACGACTTTAGCTTTTACTATCCGTACGATAAAAAATACAAAGACTAGAAGTATAGTTAGAAAAGCGCAAATTAAAAATACAGACCATGCAAAGTCCTTCATCGACGGAATACGTTTCATTATTACCGCAAATACCGCAAGCAGGGAAACGAACAACTCAATAATCGTCATAGCACGATAATATTTGTCCGTTTTCATTACTTTCTTGAAGTTGAACGCGCTTGAAAACATATGTTTCATAGTAGAAATATTTTTAATTATGCATAGAAAAGATTTTACGGTTGCTTGCCCTATACTCACAACGGACGGTACATAAAATCGCCCCACTTACTAATCTTTTAACACTTCGTTCGCCAGGCAGTCTTTATATGTGACCAAAGCTTTATCCATACATTCTTTATAAGAGTCCAGAGATGGCTCTACCGTCCAATAGGCAGTGAGAATTGTTCCGGGGATTGCTATCGCAGTTCCGCCTATTACAAGTAGTTTTATTCCCAGATATAATTGGCAGAACATCTTATCGCTGGTGTATTCACCCGAACAGCCGCCTTCTCCCCTTGTGCCGCCGTTGTCGGTCTGCTCGTCACCAAGCAATGCGAACAAACCCGTAAATGCCAGTTTTTCATTGGGAAGCAAGCCGTCGTTCGCTAAAATAGATTCCACATAACGCTGTATAAAAGCGTCGGGACCTCATCACTAGCGATCCTATTTAAACATGATCGAAGGAAATACGCGCCAAAGCCACCCGCGCTATATACCTGAGACAATGCAATAAAAGCTATCAAAGCAAAATATATCAGTAATACCCAATCCGCAGTGTTGTCCTTTATCATACCCAGTAAAAAATAGCCCAATGTCAAGAGCATGCAGACACCGTAGAGTATTGTCTGCAATGGAAGAGTAAACCTGTCGGAAAATATCATTCCGAGAACAATCCCCAAAATAACTGTTATTCCGAAGAGTGCAGTTATAACTCTATACGCGTGTTTATTACGACCTTCCGTATTTACTTTTCCTGTTATTATATGTTCCATTTAAAAAATAATGAACTTTTTTATAAATATTATTTTATAACAATACCTAATGCGCAACGGAATTGGCCTTGCAATTTTTAAAGGTGGCCCATGCATTATCTGTACATTTCTGATAATCACGGAATGCATCCAATACACCATACGCCGCTCCCCCTGCAGTAACAGGAAAAGCCACCCCAATAATAACGCATACAATTGCCTGGCCTAATGTGTCGCCGTGACATTTACTCATATCCTTATTAAATTGTTTATCGCAAGCATCTAAACCTCTAGTGGAAAATACGTTATTCCAATCGTTAGAAAATGATATGCAGGCCGCGAATGCCAATTTCTCGTTCGGCAACAGGTCACTGTTTTCAATCACATATTGGATACTAAACTCAGTAATATCATTGATAATCTGGGAATATATGAGTTTAAATTCCGGTGTAGCGTTTTCATCAATAAATTGCCGGCGTTCGTTTTGGTTAAATTCTCTTGCAGCAATGTCGCCGAACATTTCGGTATTCTTATAATAAGGTGAATTTTCGACTATCTCACATACCTCGTATTCTGTGGCGATGTTCTGAAGCCACGAAACAAGTATTTCTAACTCTTCCATATAGGCGTCCCAATCCGCCGGGTCGTTGAAGTCGTAAGACCTGGTGGCTCCACCTAAAGAACCGAAGTTCTCGTAAACCTGCACAAGTGTTCTGTTGAAGCCATCATTATCAAATCGGGCAGGCGCGGTTTTTCTCATACAGCCGGATATCAGCAGAAGTGAGAATACAAGAAACACTTGTAAACAAAGAAAATCTTTTCATAAGCAGTAATTTCGGTTTTAGGGGTTAACCAAAACGGTCATTAAAACAAATAACTGAATGCTAATATAATAAGATCTTTTTAAAATACAAAAAAAGGGGTTATTTTTCCATTGTCGAGAGCAGGCCGCATGCAGCCTGTATGTCTTCGCCGCGCGAGGTGCGGATTGTGGTCGTGATGCCCTTCGCCGACAGTGCGTCGCGGAAACGGATCATCTCCGAGTCGGGAGGGCTGAAGTACGGCGAGTCCGGGATCTTATGGAAACGGATAAGGTTGATACGGCATTTAAGGCTGTCGAGCAGGCGTGCCAGCTCTTTAACGTGGGCAGGAGTATCGTTCATGCCCGCCATGACTATATATTCGAAACTGACCCTCCTCTGGTGGCTGAAATCGTATTGCCTGAGTAGCGCGACCACTTCATTAACGGGCCACACCTTCTCCACCGGCATTATGGCGGCGCGCTGAACGGAAAATGGATTATGGAGGCTCACGGCCACGTGCACCGAAGTCGAGTCGAGAAACTTCTTTAACTCGGGAATTACACCTATCGTCGAAACGGTGATGCGCGTCGGGCTCCAGCCGTATCCCCATTCGGAGGTCATCACCTCCAGCGCTCGCAGGACATTATCAGTATTGTCGAGCGGCTCGCCCATTCCCATGAACACCACATTGGTCAGCGTCTCCTTTTCGGGAAGGGAGGCAATCTGGTTCAGTATCTCGTTCGCCGAGAGGTTAGACGCGAAGCCTTGCCTGCCCGTCATGCAGAAATCGCAGCCCATGCGGCACCCTGCCTGCGATGATACGCATAGTGTTGCCCGGTCGAGTTCGGGAATATAGGCTGATTCTACAAAATGAGCGTCTCCAGTTTTATACAGGTATTTCTTAGTACCGTCGCGGGAAACGGCTACCGAAAGCGGCGCCGAAAGCCCCACCTCATAATCCGCCGAGAGCAGTTCCCTGTTTTTAATCGATATGTCGGTCATTTCCGAAATATCCTCAACCCCTTTTTTATATAGCCATAAAGCCATCTGTCCGGCAGTAAAACGGGGCATACCGAGAGCGGCCGCAACCTCCTGCAGTTCATTTATGTTATATCCGTAAAGGAGCCTTTTCATCGGTCATTGAATATTGTCACAAAATTATTAATAAAAATATGAATTTGTTTATGGAATTTATGAAGGGCTGCCATCTATATGGTAAAAGAAGGTTCTTTGACGTTATGGAAAGCCCGGCAACAACAATATAACGACAGATGATAACGAACAATATAAAACAAAAAGACCGCTCCCGAGGGCGGCCTTTCGTGGAGAATACCGGAATCGAACCGGTGACCTTTTGAATGCCATTCAAACGCTCTAGCCAACTGAGCTAATTCCCCTTACAGGGTGCAAATATAATGAAAGCCGAGAGAAAAATGCAAACTTGTTTACAGTTTTTCCGAGGTGCATCCTATATTCCCTAAATATAGGGTATTTTTCGTGACCCGCAAACAGCACCTTACAATATTGAACACCTTGTTCTCAATTTTACGCAAAAAGATATGCCTTTCTTCATTTTTTATTTTTTATCCTTATATTTGCTGAATATATAAGCTAAGCTTCAGCATAGTCCGAGCAAGCCTGACCCTGCATCCCGGCTTGCATTATATTTGTGAGGATAAACCCAAATGTAGTAGAACGCAAAACATAAAACTAAACTATATGGAACCGAAAAAAAATCCTAAAGTAGACGTAGGCAAAAGAAGGGGACTCTTCCTTGAAATAGGCCTCGTAATCGCCCTGGTAGTGGTAATTGCCGCTTTCAGCATCAGCCAGAGCGAAAAAGTTATTGACACCTCGGGCATTTTCCAGGGGAATATCGATGAAATAGAAATGGTCGAGATTACCATGGAAGAGCCTCCCAAGCAGGAGACAGTTCAGCAGACGATAAATGTGATCGCAGACTTCATCGACGTCGTGAAGAACGATACGAAGATCACCACCAATTTCGACTTCGTGGAATTTGCGGAAGATGAGATCGTATTGACGCAGGTGGCCGTTGAAGTGGAGGAGATTGAAGAAGACGCCCCGCTCTATACCGCCGAAGTGATGCCTTCGTTCCAGGGAGGAGGTCTTCCCGAATTCCGCAACTGGGTGCAGAGGAGGATAGTATATCCCGACGCAGCCAAGGAAAACGGTATCCAGGGTACTGTGAACGTGGTCTTCGTTATAGAAAGGGATGGTTCGCTAACCAATATCCAGGTCGTACGCTCTCCCGATAAACTTCTATCCGACGCGGCGGTAAAGGTGCTCCAGACCTCTCCGAAGTGGGAGCCGGCACGCCAGCGTAACGTACCCGTAAGGCTTCGTTACAATATGCCCATAGAGTTCACTCTGCAATAACAAGCACGGATATATAATAAAACAGCCGCCTGCGAAAACAGGCGGCTGTTTTATTTAAAATAAATAACTTATTTCCTACAATGAATATTATTAATCAAACTCCTTTCCGACGAAGTTGTAAAAATATTCGCCTCCTCTCGCAGATGGCAAGAGGGGGATGCACCATAATGTACTTGTCAGGGTTGCCTATACTCTGCCAGTCGATTTTATATTGCCGGAATCGAGATAATTATATCATCAAATAAAAATATAATACAGACTTATTGTTTAGATTTTGTTATTTTTGCGTTCCGGAGAGAGCCGTGAGGCTGTACTGAGAACAGGCAAGAGGGTTTCCGGGAGGAGACCCTCTTTTTTGCACTTATTTTGCTATAATATTTATATGGAAGAATTTATCAAAGGTACAGAAGTGGAAAGGGCCGTACTTGTCGC
>CAKUKW010000129.1 GCA_934663885.1 uncultured Tidjanibacter sp. | reverse complement strand
GCCCCATAGAGGTATCCCTGATAACGGTTTTTCTGCATATTTTCGCTTATGAAAGACCAGTCAGGCAATCCGCCAACATTGAATTTGACGTAATGTCCGTGCAGGCCGACGAACCATCCGTCGAACCTGTTGCAGAACCAGTAGCGTATTTCCGGCTGGATTCCCCAGTGCCGCAGGCGGGTGTGGCCGTCGAGCCTCCAGGGATTGTAATTGAACGGGATATCGACCGTCCAGCGGTGCGCCAGTCCGATTTCGACACCCAGGTTTATGGTGGTGGTAAGGTCGTAAAGCAGGTTGCTTTTAACGGCAAGCACAGGCAGGCGGGGCTGATCGATATTAAACGACGGCAGGAGAAACCCCTCAGAGAATTCAATAGGGAGGGTAGCCATCGTTTTATCCGGTGACTGCGCGTATCCGGGCTGAGCCAGGAGCAACAAAAGTGCAGTAAATCCTTTACTTAACAGGTCTTTTAATTTCATATATGACAACGCTGTTCACGGTCGGTTTTTAAACGTTTTCCCGTATAAATCCTATCCGGCTTTCTATGCACACATCAAAGGGTCCCGGGTAACATTCTTAACGATATCATAACATATACATCAACGATGATATTCGTTCAAATTTGACCGTGTATTTTTGGGGTCGGTTATCTGTTTTATCCTTCTATAACAATGCTCTTGTCAATCTTTCTTATAATTAATCAATTACCTTAATTCAGGAGTAACAGCCATACTGTCAAATTCCATACCAATCTTGGAACTTCCTCATGTATAAATAGCCTGCCCTGCATGTAAACCATGCAGAGAGGCTATATTGTGTATAATCTTCTGAAACATAATGGGTATGGGGGTGGTAGATCCATGTTAAATAACTCCTCCCGCTCATAAAATGCTCTCCTCTCACCTGCAAATATAATATTTTATTAATAGCAGGACAACACCTTAATAATACTCGTTATTTCCTGTCCGATAAACAAAAGTGTTATAGCTCCGACAGACAGGTTTACCTGTGTTGATTACATAATTTACTATAATGAATGGTCAATAAATGTAAAATGTTGCTTGTTATTCAATTCCCTGTCGATAGAGGTAATCAGCAGTAAAATAACGCCGGGCATTTTGCCCGGCGTTCCCGTGAAAGTATTTTCCGGCTATTGTTTGGTCAGTACCATTTCTTTCAATACTCCGGCTCCGCCCAGCAGTGCGCCAGCAGGTCCGCTCGCACCACTGTCGTCATAGAAACCGAAACCGAAAGCAGCCGCTACATCATTTCCCTCATAAGATACGGTGGCAGGAAAAGTAATGGTTTTTCCGTCGTTGCCAACCTCGAGTTTAACCGAGTCACCTATCGGATATGAAACATTCCAATGACCTTCCTTAAAAGTGCCGTTAGGCGACATTACGATACAGTTAGTGTAAGTGAAGTCGTAAACCATGAAGTTATAGACCTTATCCAATTTCTTTCCCTGTTTGAAATAGACACTCTGGCCTTTGACATCCAGGAGCATTCCGCCGTCAGGTGCCTCCAGTCCGCTTACGCGGTCGGGAAGAGGTGAAGCATAATAACCGCCCAGGGCATCGTCATACGCTATGGTGAGGGTGCCTGTATAATTTACGAAGTTAAGGCTCATGTCCCATATCGTACCCGTAACTTTCCATGTGCCGGAGATATCGAGCGCATCTTTTTCTTTCTGTGTAACGGTAACGTTTACGGGGTTTCCTTCTGCCGGAGTTATGATTACAGTTCCGGTACGCGGCTCTTCGCCATCGTAATTGTTAGCTGTAACGGTAATTACATTTCCCGATACATAAGCATGCAGCCATCCCTGGTCGGCAGCAGCTACGGCAACTGTCCATGTGGTCGTGGAAGTGACGATAAGTGTTTTCGGAATGTTTTCATCCGCTCCAAAAGAAAGTGATCCCGGAGACACGGTAGTGCTCGGTAAGGTTCCGTCCGCGGTACAGGCCGACATTATCAGCGCGATTACCGGTAATAAGATGAGGTATTTTTTCATAATTTAAAAGTTAAAAGGTTAATATTTAATTTCATGTTCATGAATTAGTATTTCGTACAGTCAAACCTTTCATTTTGTATCGTTGCCGGCGCCGCCTAAAATGGTCACGGCATTCTTCCGGGCTATATTTCGTAAGGTAAAAGTATATATAGCATAACTAATATTCCAGCATTTTCTTTTCTTGATTCGTATATTTACCAATGAGGAAAAAATAGGCCTTATTTGGATGAACAATTGTTTTTTCTAATGCCTAAATTTGTGTGACGGCTATCTTTAATTATACGCCTCCTGATATTTAGCTTACCCATCAGGCATTTATATTATTCCAGTCGGAAATGGCATTTCGCGGAAGAGAAGAAATATATCAATAACTATCACTAAACCAATAAATGTATGAAATGTAAACTTTTTTTAGCCGGCATTCTGTCGCTCGCCCTACTTTCCTGTAACAAGGAACCGGTAGTAGAAGAGAAACCGGGCGAATGGAATGTTGAAACCACGGACCTGAACTTTACGAGGTTAGGCGGCACCGAAACGATCAAGGTGACGACAAAGAATATAGATCGGTGGAGCGCTTACTCCAAGGAATCATGGATAAGCCTGGGAGAGCCCGACCTGGTGAACGGCACGCTGGAAGTTACCGTGCTCCCGACCGAGGAGATCGGCGACCTGGAAAGCTCTGTGGTATTGTATTCGGGCAGCGAATTCCTCAGCACCGTTAGGATCACCCAGAAAGGAAACGGGGTCATCCATGAGAGGCCTACCCTCCAGCGCATGAACCTGAAGGGAGAGATCGAGGAGCTCAGCTATTATGTATATCCCGCCTATGTGTGGGAAGCCAACCCAGGTCACCTTGAAGCCCTTAAGTTCAATAGCAGCGGTATGCTGGAGTCTTTCGAGTTCACCCATTACTTCAGCCCTGTCTCCAACATGAGGGTAGAGATGAGTATCAGGTACGATGCGCAGCGGAGGATCGAACGTATCGAAGGTAAGACCGACGCGGTGATAGAGGGTACGAACGACCTCTTCGAATTCTCGTTCGACTTCGAATACGGCTCCCACGGAAAGTATATAGAAACGCTGCGCCTGTTCGAATATATGGAGACGCACCAGGCTTTCGGCCAATACAGGCTGTGGATGCCCACCATGATAAAAGATCTGGCGAAAGTCAAGGCCTACAATCCGGCTATTCCCGAGGTGAATTTCGAAGTGCGGATAGATGTCATTGGCAACGACGGCATCGGTTATCTGGAATATGAGAAGGACGGCGGCCCCGTAAGCACTGCAATGAATATCTATACGTTTGAGAATAATTACCCTAAAACCATGACTTATCCGGATGCCCTTCTTGGGACAGTCGTAGATTTCGTATCGCATTATGATATCGATCCGGTCAGCGGATATCTGAGGAGCGTAAAAACATACTGTCCCCAGTGGGCTCCGGGGGAAGCCGGTAAAATGATGGAAAAGACCTATCTGCAGAATCTGGCCAATTCGCTCTCTTCGTATCTGGAACTTATAAATATAGGTTACAGGATGAATATCGAGTACAATGCCAACTACGATATTGCCGCCATTCAGGAAGATTACAACCATTATTCCACAAAGGTGAGCTACGATTATGACGCAAACGGTAACTGGACCGGTATACGGCTGGTAGACGCCGATCCTGCGCCCTCGATATCCATTCAGGAGTCACGTACCATTAAGTATAAATAAAAGCATAAAATACAGGACATGAAAAAAATATTATTCCTTATATGCCTCCTGCCCATGGTGCTGGTTTCATGCACTAAGGATAAGGTTGAAGAGAAGAGGGACTTGAAAATAACCTCTTCGCAGCAGGGCGTTACAATAACGGGAGAAGGCCGCGAGGTCTATGTGGAAATGACGCCGACGGGCGGCAGTTTTGAACTTAATGTCGAAACCGAAGCCGGATGGAAACTCATGACGGATCAGAACGATGCGTGGTGCGTCGTTTCCTCAAGCGGTAACAAAGTAACCGTTACAGCCAGCGAATTTATCTCGGATTATACACGTAAGACGATGTTCCGTGTGGTGAACGACGACGACGTTACGGCTTATGTGACGGTTTCCCAGGACGGTACCGAAAAGGCGGTGATGACCCTCGAACCGCAGGAAGTCGTGTTCGACGAGCGCGGAGGAACGGCAACGGTTACCGTTGATTCTAACAAGGAGGGCGTCCAGGTGACTGGGCATGAAAATGCAAGTTGGCTGGATGCAGCGGTCGGCGGCACCACCATCTCGCTTACGGCCGCGGCCAATACGGTAGCCGAGGATCTTACGGTAGTACTTACCGTAACTGCCGGAACAGGCGACAATACTGTTTCGGGCACCGTTACCGTGACCATCGGTAAATGGACGCCGGCAAGGATAGAACCCGCCGCTGAAATGGCCATTGTTCCCGCGGACGGAGGCACTACGCGGATGAAGATAAATTCAAACCGCGAATGGAAGGCAGAAGAATCTGCCGATTGGCTTACGGTTGCCCGCGAAGGTGATGAACTCGTTATAACGGCTGACAAAAACACATCGGGCAGTTCTAAAGAAACCACGGTGACACTATCCACCACATCCGGTACCGACCCCCTGACCGTTACACTTACGGTCAAACAGTTCGACGACCCTATGATACTCGAGTATACCATTCCGGCCGATAATACAACGATTGCGATACCGCCTTGCGGTGATGTCAACCTTTACGTAGACTGGGGCGACGGCAGCGCCGATGCTTTCCAGGGGAATATACCTCAGTACGGGAGTAACCAGATGGAGCACACTTATGAAAAGGCCGGTGCCTACAATGTGAAGATATACGGCAACACTCCAATGTTCCAGTGCGGTAACTCGACGACAATGTTTAACTCACGGCAATTTATTACTGCCATTGTGGCTTGGGGTAACCTCGGCATTACGGACTTTACGTATGGCTTCACGGGGACCTCCGTCAAGACCATACCGGAAGGGTACGAGAAAGCGTTCGCAGGTGTGGCTAAATTCAGTTACCTCTTTATGAACAATACGGAACTCGAGTCGATACCTGCAGACCTGTTCAAGGGTGCGCCCGGGGCAACCGATATTTCGGCGGCTTTCTTCAACTGCATTTCGGTAACGGAGATCCCGGCCGGGCTGCTCGACCATTTTACGGGTCCGGTCGATCTTTCCAGTACGTTCAGAGGCATGGGCATTACGAGTATTCCCGCGGGGCTGCTGGACTCCCAGAAGGATATTACCTCCATAGTAGTATGTTTCTCCGAATGTCCCTACCTGAGAGAGATTCCCGAAGACCTCTTTAAGAATTGTACGAAACTGAAAGACGTAATGGGGGTCTTTGAATCGTGTACGTCGCTCGAAACCGTTCCGGCGGGAATTTTCGCCTACAACACGGAGCTGACAAATGTGGCCAGGGTATTCCAGGACTGCACGTCGCTGAAATCGGTTCCTTCGGGACTGTGGGAGAATGCGACCAAAATAACTAATTTGAACTTTACATTCAACAATTGCACCGCCCTCACGGGAAGTTCGCCGTATGCTATGGTTGGCACAGATAAGGTTCGCCTGTGGGAACGCGGTTCATATTCGCAGTTCACAGCTCCGGCGTCTTTCTTACAGTGTTTCGGCGGTTGCACCGGACTCGACGATTACGCTGAAATTCCAAGCAATTGGAAATAGGTTTAAAATAGGTTAATTTTAGGGATGTTGAGAGGACTGTCCGATGATTCGGACAGCCCTCTTTGAATCGCTTATATGAAATAGGTTTGGGGATGATACTGCCCTGCCGCCTATTTCTTTTCGGGGTGTATTTTCCGGAGTACAATAACCTTACGATAGAAAAGCTGGCGGAGACTCTGGAGACGAACCGCTCCTATCTTTCACGCATAATTAATGAATATGCCGGTCTGAATTTCAGTAATTACATAAACAAATACCGTATAAACGAGGCAGTACGTATATTGTCCGATACGGAAAACGACATCCCCCTGAAAGCGCTGGCCGACGAACTGGGGTTCAACTCGCTTTCGGCATTCTATAAATG
>CAKUKW010000128.1 GCA_934663885.1 uncultured Tidjanibacter sp. | reverse complement strand
GTCGCGGATAGGCACCCCGTCTATGGTTATTTCGCCCGACTCGATATCGTAAAACCGCGGGAGCATATTAAGGATGGTGGTCTTTCCCGCTCCGGTAGCCCCCACCAGGGCGACTCTTTCTCCGGGACGGATATGCATCGATATGTTTTTCAGCACAGGCGTACCGGATACGTAAGAGAAATTCACATCTGTCATGCAGATATCCCCTTTAGGCTTCTCCATCCTGACGGCATCGGGAACGTCGGCCGGCTCCGAAGGCTCGTCGAGCATCTCGAATATGCGCTCGGCACCAGCTATGGCCGCCTGTATGTTATTGTAAAGCGTAGCTATCTGGTTTATGGGATTGCCGAACTGGCGTGAATACTGGAGGAATACTGCGAGCCCCCCGACATCGAATCCCCTGTATATTGCCAGCAGTGCGCCCAGTATGGTAATGACAACGAAATTGAACGTATTAAGGTTCTGCATGACAGGCATCATCATACCCGAATAAAGCTGCGCTTTGCTGGATTTCTCATTCAGGTCGGAGTTAAGCTTTTCGAAATCCTCCTCGACGGCCTTTTCGTGTCCGAAAACCTTGACTACCTTCTGTCCGCTCATCATCTCCTCTATATATCCGTTGACCTCGCCCAAAGTACTTTGTTGCGCGGAAAAATACTTCCGGCTTCGCTTAGCTATGACATTGGCGAAAAGCATCATCAGCGGGACTATGACAAGGGTGGCAAGGGTAAGCAGAGGACTAATGAACAGCATAAGGCAAAGTATGCCCACAAGCGAAAGCGCCGCAGTAATTATATCCGCAAGGTTATCCGTCAGCACCTCGCTCACGCGGTCCATGTCGTTCGTGTAACGGCTCATAAGATCGCCGTGCTTGTGTGTATCGAAGTATTTGACGGGTAGGGTTTCCATCTTACGGAACAGCTCCATACGCATACGTGCCGCCGTTTTCTGTCCGATCTTATTCAGCATACGGTACTGCACGAAGGCTGCAATTACCCCGGCCAAATATACCCCCAGAAGTATCAGGAGCATCCGGAAGAGGCCCTGCAAATCCCCGGGAATTATGTAATCGTTGATTATGGGACGCAGCATGTAAGACCCCAGCAGGCTGGAACCTATCGTTATGACGACAAGTATGAAAACAACTATAAGCGATGTCCTGAAACGGCCAAGGTACGACATGAGCCTAAAGAAAGTCTTCTTACCTTCCTTGGGCTTCGCCATACCGCCTTGCTTGTTATTTCCAGGTCCGTGCGCCATGTTACTCTATTAAAAAGTCATCTTCTGTGATTCGTATATCTCTTTGTAAATTTCCGAATTCTCACGCAACTGGGCGGGAGTGCCTATATCCGCCACCCTGCCGTCGTCCAGTACTATCACCTTGTCGGCCCCCTCCATAGTTCTTACGCGCTGTGTAGCAGTAATGACGGTCGTATCCGCAAGGAGAGCCTTCAACCCCTCCTGTATTTTCTTTTCGGTAGTGGTATCCACCGCGCTCGTGCTGTCGTCCAGTATAAGTATCTTGGGTTTTCTCAGCAGGGCACGCGCGATGCAGAGGCGCTGTTTTTGTCCTCCCGAAACGTTTACACCGCCACGCCCCAGCATAGTCTGATAACCTTCAGGGAACGATATTATGAAATTGTGCGCCTGTGCTGCTTTTGCTGCGGCCTGGATATCCTCCATGGAAGCGTCCTCCCTGCCCCACCTAAGGTTTTCCTCTATGGTGCCTGTAAAGAGTTCGTTCTTCTGCAACACCATGCCTATTTCGTCGTGCAATTCGTCGAGGTTATAGTCTTTTACGTTACGCCCGTCTATCAATACCTCTCCTTCGGTTACGTCATAGAGCCGGGGAATAAGCTGCAGCAGCGTACTTTTACCGGAGCCGGTGGCGCCCACTACTGCCACCGTCGAACCCGGACATATCTCGAAATCTATATCGTGAAGGACATCCGTATCACCTCCTGCATAACGGAAATCAACCTTCCTGAAAACGACCCCGCCTTTCGTGACCTTATATTCATTCTTAATTCCTTCTTCAGTATTCTTCAGGGAAGGCTCCGTGCGAAGCACTTCGAGGATACGCTCAGAGGATGCCGACGCCCTGGCGATATTCATTATTATCATCGACAGCATCATCAGCGACATCAGAATCTGCATAAGATAGTTTACGAGCGATACCAGCTCGCCTATCTTGAGATCGCCACCGGCTACCTTGTTGCCCCCAACCCAGAGTATCACCACGACCGAGACGTTCATGATAAGCTGCATCAGCGGGAAAACCGTGACGATTATATTTGCCGCCCTTACCGAAGTATCGCGTAGATCCTTATTTGTCGCCGAGAATTTCCGCGATTCGTGTTTCTCGCGCACAAACGATTTAACCACCCTGATATTGATAAGGTTCTCCCTGACGACGGCATTCAGATTGTCTACCTTCTGCTGTAATTTGACAAAGAAGGGAAAACCTTTTTTCAATATAAGGTAAACGCCGACCCCCAGCACGGGAATAGCTGCCGCTACTATAAGTGCGAGCTGTGAATTTATCCTTATAACATAAAAGAAAGCCATCACCAGCATCATGGGTGAGCGGAGCATCAGCCTGAGGCCCAACTGCACCACCATCTGTATGCGCGTAATGTCGTTCGTGAGGCGGGTAAGAAGCGAAGCCGAGTTGAATTTGTCTATTTCCCTGAAAGACAGGCTCTGTATCTTAGTGAATAAAGCCGAACGAAGATCCGTCCCGAAACCGACCGCCGTTTTCGAGGATACAAAGACGTTGGCCACGTTGGCGATAAGCCCCACTACAGAAATGCCTACCATGTATACTCCTACGCGGGTGATAACTGCAAGGTCCTTCGGCATGACCCCGTCGTCTATTATGCGGGCCATCAGCATCGGAAGGAACGTTTCGCATATTACGAACACGAGCACGAGCAGCGGGCAGAACAAAAGGCTCCACCTGTATTTACTGAACACCACCCAATATAACTTCATGCGTAGGGACTCTATAGTTTTAACGGCCCTGTTATATCTCACATAGATGAAAGATTACGAGCCTTTCTAATAAACTCTATTATTAGTGCAAAAATAGCATATTAATCCTGCCGATATCCGGATTAGGAAAATATTCCTTATCCGGATATATAAATCAGCCGCCGGCAAATAATATACTTACCGGCGGACGTTTTGCTTTGATACTTACTCTAAGAAAGTACTCCGCTACTTCTTCTTGTCGCTTTTAAATGCAGCGTCCACTTCCGCTTTTTTCTTGTCGTGCTGTGCCTTTGTAGGTTTCGTACCCTCCTTTACCATGCTGTTCACTTCTTTCTTGAAGCCGGTGCCGCAACCGCAGCCCTGTGCTTTTTCATCTTTCTTGTTCATAATCAATTATTTTATAATGAGTAAATAAATCTGCAATTTTATAATTGCCATTCTTCATATCAGCATAATACAAATAGCGTACAAAAAACAAATATAGAGTCAAAAAAACTGACAAAAACAGGTTCCGACTGACTGTAAAAGAAAGTAAAAATTAATGATGAACCCATAAGTATTTATTATACCGGCTTATGGCGTACGGCAAGCCGCGATCCGGATAACAGATGCCATCATGCCCAATTTCAGCATAAAATCACGGCATGGTCTTTGAAACTTATTTTCACAGATAAAATAAAAATATTTACAGAGCAGACTTAACACAATTCTAAAACATTATATCATGGAAAACGAAATGAACATTATGCCAAGGATCGGCGACAAAGCTCCCGAATTCAAGGCTGCGACCACACAGGGTACTATCAACTTCCCGGCCGATTTCAACGGTAAATGGGTAATCCTTTTCAGCCATCCGGCCGATTTCACTCCGGTTTGCACTTCGGAATTTATGACTTTCGGGAAAATGCAGAAAGAGTTCGATGAGCTTAACTGTACCCTTGTGGGATTATCTATTGACGGGCTCTCGAGCCATATAGCATGGCTCCGCACCATCAAGGACAGGATAGAGTTCAGGGATATGAAAGACATCGATATAAAGTTCCCGCTCATCGACGACGTATCGATGAATGTAGCCAAACTTTATGGCATGCTCCAACCCGGGGAAAGCGAAACAAAGGCCGTACGCGCAGTGTTCTTCATAGATCCGAAAGGCATTATCCGCACCATCATTTATTATCCCCTTGCTCTCGGCCGCAACTTCGACGAGATAAAGAGGGTGCTTATCGGCCTGCAGACCGTCGATGCTTTCGGCGTGGCGCTTCCTGCGGATTGGCGTCCGGGAGAAGAGGTCATAGATCCGAATCCCGGAAATATGGCCGATGTTGAAAAACGCTGGGAAAATTCCAAAAAAGGCAACGGCCTCAAATGTTACGACTGGTTCTTCTGTACCAAGCCTATATCAAAAGAGGAAATAGAAAAGAAGATAAAGAAATAGATCCGGTTTAAATATTGTTAGAAAAAATGTTATAGGTCATGGCGTGATGATTTTATTATATCCGACCGGGAGAATACCATAAGGTATATGATGAGTAGAATATTAGAAAATCGCACCTGAAGAACATAACCGTGCTATTAAAAAATGTTTAAACGGATCCTGGGTTATTGTAATAAATTGTTTAAAAAAGAAGGCCGTCCTCTTCCCGAGTGGCGGCCTTCTTCGTCCTGGTTATTGTTGCGGTTTCGGCTTGCGGATGAAATGCGGCATATCGAAAGGTATCTCAACCGAGAATTCAGTAAAGCCTGCGTACTCGCCGTCTTCGTACCACGGAGCCTGGTATATCAGTTTCTTTATACCGTTCTTCTCTATAGTATAGGAATTCGTAGCCTGCCGCTCCATCATAGAGTGCAACTGGCTCCTGGCTGGCTCCGGATGACAGTCAAGGACGTTACTCCCGATTAGCCCGTCACCGTTCACAACCCGGGAGCGGTCGTTCATCCATAGTATTATGCCCGTAGCATCGCATACGGTTATAGCCATATTGTGAAGCTCCCTAAAAAAATCCTTTTTCATCACGCGCCAGATTATTTATTCCATACCCTGGGGGCCGGGGCCGGAGCGAGAGGCTTGCGGTTCTTAAGCTCCTTCATTACCTCTTCGATTGCCCTGTTGAGCTGCTCGTCTTCACCCCTGAATTCTTTTATGGGATCATTGTCGATCCATATATCGGGATCTACTCCCCGGTTTTCGATAATCCATTGCCCATCCACGCTGTAGCTGGTAAAGAACGGCACCCTCATATCCGTCCCGTCTATGAACGGAAGTGAGCCGCTGATGCCGACAATACCGCCCCAGGTGCGGGTACCGATAAGTTTCCCGAGACCGAGAGCGCGGAAACCGTATGGGAACAAGTCACCGTCCGAAGCGGAATACTTATTAATGAGGCACACTTTCGGCCCCACCTGCACAGCATCTGGAATAGTCCCTACCCTGCTCGTCCCGCGGCCCATGGTAAGACGGTACGGTTCTCGCGAAAGGCGTTCAAGGATCATCGGCGATACGTTTCCGCCCCCGTTGGCACGGTCGTCGATTATGAGGCCTTCTTTGTCGAGCTGCGGATAGAAATATTTCGCAAACTCATTGAGGCCTTCGGGGCCCATGTCGGGAATATAAATATAGCCCACCTTACCATCGGTTGCTTCCTCGACTTTCTTCAGGTTGCCCTGCACCCACTGGTAATCATACAGGGCGCTTTCAGAGTCTATCGGACTCACGACAATCTTACGGGCACCTTTGAGCTGCGCCTTCCCGTTTATATTCAGTTCTGTCGGAACACCGGCTTTTCCTACGAGGAGAGAATACATATCGTTCACCGTGTTGGTAGGTACGCCGTCAATGGAAACTATGTAATCGCCCTGTTTGACATTAAGCCCAGGTTCGGTAAGCGGCGAGAACAGCGATTTACTCCACTTCGCTCCCTC
Source organism: uncultured Tidjanibacter sp. (assembly GCA_934663885.1). Classification (GTDB taxonomy): domain Bacteria; phylum Bacteroidota; class Bacteroidia; order Bacteroidales; family Rikenellaceae; genus Tidjanibacter. The sequence goes on along the minus strand of CAKUKW010000128.1, from coordinate 161 downwards.
GAGGATCTTTTCTATGCGGAAGAATCCGGTAGCGGGGTCGCGGGTGATCTCGGCACCGAGAAGTCCCATCTGTATACGCTCCGCCGAAGCGTACTCACCGGGGTTGATATAAGCGTGTCCCACAGTGAGTTCGCCTATAAGTTCGCCTATCATATAGTTGA
>CAKUKW010000127.1 GCA_934663885.1 uncultured Tidjanibacter sp. | reverse complement strand
GGCGAATACACCGAAAGGAGTATGCTACCTCGGGCTTGCAGGCGGTGAAGGCGAAAGCTTATTCTCCGATTTCAACCGTAGATTCGGGCATAGCCTGCGTACGGAAAGACAAACGTCCCTGCAAAAACAGGCACTCGATTTTCTCAGCGGAAAACGGGACGGACATATAGCGTTTCATCTGCGCGGCACCCCCTATCAAACGGAGATATGGCGTCGGCTGATAAGGATTCCTTACGGTAAGGTTGTTTCATACGCAACCCTGGGGGGAGACGTCCGGAATTCGCGGGCTGCCGGTACGGCCAACGGCAGGAATCCTGTTTTCTGGATCATCCCATGCCACCGGGCAGTAAAATCCGACGGGGGCTTCGACAGGTATTTCTGGGGCGAAGAGGTGAAAAAGCGGCTTCTGGCATGGGAATTTGCTAACAGCGGCGATTGAGCAAGATCCGGATTTCAATATTGCCAATAATATCCTTACTTTGCCGTATAAATTACAGGCATGAAAATTCCATTCGACAAAATAAACGGGCTTTTGGAAGATCCCTTCTTCGAAATGCGGACGCTGGGAAAAAAGGCTATCCTGCAACGTATCGCGCCGTTAAGTAATTTTGACGAATCTCCTGTCGATCTTCGTTTTATCGATTGGGAGCCGGAAGATATACATGAAACGGTACGATATTCTTTCCATGACACTATGATAGGCAGGATACTGATTGCCTCCACGACTAAAGGGTTATGCTTTTTAGGGTTCATCGGCAATAGTGACGCCGATAATATGAAAGATTTCCTCAGTAGGTTTCCGCTACAACCAATGGAGGAAACAGCCGATGAGCTCCACAAGTTGGCCTCCGGATACTGCAACGGTATCCGCGGGCAGGTCATTCCGCTTCACCTGAGAGGCTCCGATTTTCAGGTCGGAATATGGAAGGAACTGGTACGTATACCCGAAGGATGTGTGGCTACCTACGGCTCCCTCACGGGCAACCGGGGCTATGCGCGGGCGGCAGGAACCGCCGTGGGTGCAAACCCCGTAAGCTATATTATACCATGCCACCGGGTTGTTAAAAGTGACGGGGATATCCGCGGCTACCATTGGGGAGACGGCATCAAAAAACAGCTTCTCGTTTACGAATTACACCGATGAAGACACAGCGCGAAACGGACAGCGACAGGATAGAGGCTGCTATCGGATTCCTGATAAAGAATTACCGCAGCCAGCCCGGACTCGGGAAGGTGGCGGAGCATGTTCATCTCAGCCAATACCATTTCCAACGGATGTTCCGCGAGTGGGTGGGTATTACCCCCAAGCAATTCGCCAGCTATCTTAGTGTGGAACATGCGAAAAAGATACTGAAAGAAACCCGCGCCACCCTGTTCGACACGGCCGGTGAGGTGGGATTGTCGACTACGAGCCGCCTGCATGACCTGTTCATAAACATAGAGGGCATGACCCCGGGCGAATACAAGAACGGCGGGGTATCACTTACCATTAATTATTCGTTTGCCGACACCCCTTTCGGAACGGTGATTGTCGGCTCTACGGAAAAAGGCTTATGTCACATGGCCTTCACGGACGGGAACGACACGGCGGCGCTGGAAAGGATGAAAATATCTTTTCCGAACGCCCGTTACAGGCAGTTTTCCGACCTGAACCAACAGAAGGCCCTGTCGGTTTTCGCGGGGGACTGGAGCAATCACGAAGAAATAAAACTACACCTTAAAGGCACGGATTTCCAGTTGAAGGTATGGGAAACCTTGCTCAAGATACCGCCGGGAGGTCTGACCACTTACTCCGACCTTTCCCTGAAAGCAGGGCACCCCGGAGCGCAAAGGGCAGTCGGAACTGCCGTGGGTAACAATCCCGTCGTATTATTGATTCCCTGCCACCGTGTTATCCAGGCTTCGGGTATAATCGGCAATTACCGTTACGGTGAAGATAGGAAAAACGCCATCATCGGTTGGGAATCCGCCAAACGGTAGCATAAATTACACATAGTTGTTTACTTCCAATCCGGTTTCATAATGTAATTTTTTTGTAACACTATCTTAAACGGACGGTAAATCCCGTCCGGTAGTTTTGTCCCCGTAATCAGACTATAAAAAACAATTATGGGAAAAAAAACTACTATGTTAATGTGCGGCCTGATAGCATTCGGCCTGACGGCATCCGCACAGGAAACAAAACCCGGGCAACTCGCGGAGCTCGAAAAACGTACCGAAAAACTGGATGCGGAGATTGCCAAACAGAAAAAACTGAAAGTTTCGGGGTATATTCAAACCCAGTGGCAATGGGGAGAAGAAGCCGCTTCGTTGAAAGTAGGTTCAGGAAACGAGAATTCTTCGGACTCATTTAACCGTTTCGGTATCCGCCGCGGGCGCCTTAAATTCGTATACGAAGAAAAGATCGGTTCGGCCGTTTTCCAGCTCGACATTACCGAGAAAGGGGTAAAATTCAAAGACGCCTACCTTAATATAAAAGACCCGTGGCTGGGAGCGTTCTCCCTGCGCGGAGGTATATTCGACCGTCCGTTCGGCAACGAGATAAGTTATTCTTCATCGAGGCGCGAATCCCCGGAGCGCTCAACAGTTTTCCAGACCCTTTTCCCCGATGAGCGCGACTTGGGCGCCATGCTAATATTCCAGGCGCCGAATAAATCGTCCTGGAGTATACTCAAACTCGAAGCGGGACTTTTCGCAGGAAACGGCATACAGCTGGATACCGACAATAAAAAAGATTTCATAGGCCACCTTTCGCTGGCAAAAACCGTACGCGCCGTTTCTTTCGGCCTCGGCGCTTCATACTATAACGGCAAGGTATACCAGACGAACAACAATGTCTACACTGAAAAAGGAGGCTCCTTCGTACTGAACGACGCCGAAGCTAACAAAGGGGGACACGCGAAACGCGAATATTTTGGTTTCGATGCGCAATTTTCCATAAAAAGCGGGCTGGGCCTGACCCAATTAAGGGGTGAATACCTTTTCGGACAGCAGCCAGGCACGGATAAATCCACCAAGAGCCCCAATTACTCCTCTTTCCCGGATCCCGGCACCGATACTTACATCCGCGATTTCAGCGGTTGGTACGTGATTCTCGTGCAGGACATCGGGCGCACTCCTTTCTCTGCAGTACTAAAGTACGACTCTTACGATCCCAATACAAAAGTCTCAGGAAACGGAGTGGATTCCGGTAAAGGATTTAAGAAGGCCGACCTCGCGCAGAACACTTTGGGGTTCGGGCTTCTGTGGCATATTAACAGCGCGCTGCGCCTCCAGGCTTTTTATGAGATTAACCGCAACGAGCAGAGTACGGGGATCGAAGGGATGAACAAGGATCTCAACAACGATGTATTCACCCTCCGCCTGCAATATAAATTTTAAACGGCGGGCACGAACGAAAACACAATAATCAACCGATAAAACTTAAGAAAAAATGAAAAAGATCATTCTTACCACAGTAATCCTGCTCACGGCGTTGAGCGCAAGCGCACAGAAGATCAAAGGTTCCGACACCGTCCTCCCGCTTTCGCAGAAAGCGGCCGAAAGCTACCTGAAAGCAAATCCTTCGGCGATGGTCACGGTTACCGGAGGAGGCAGCGGTGTTGGCATCTCCGCACTGCTCGAGGGCACGACCGACATCGCACAGGCATCGCGCCGCATCAAGTTCGACGAAAAGCAGAAGTTACAGAAAGACGGAAAAACGGCTAAGGAAGTGGTTATAGCCTATGACGCGCTTGCCATAGTTGTCAATCCGGAGAACAAAGTCACGAACCTTACCCGTGAACAGTTAGAAGGCATATTTACCGGAAAGGTCACCAACTGGAAAGAAGTGGGCGGCGAGGACATGAAAATAGTGCCGTATTCGCGCGAAACCTCTTCGGGTACTTACGAATTCTTCAAGGAAAGCGTACTCAAGAACAAGAACTACATGAACGGCATCATGAGCATGCCCGCCACAGGCGCCATCGTGCAGTCTATCAGCCAGACCAAAGGAGGCATCGGATATATAGGCCTCGCATATTTGAATAACAGTGTCAAACCAATACATGTATCTTATGATAACGGCAAAACCTTTACCGCACCCTCTGTTGAGAATGCGAAAAACGAAACTTACCCGATTGTACGCGCGCTTTATTATTACTATGAGGCGGCTTTTGAGGCGAAAGTGAAATCTTTTATCGACTACGTACTCTCGCCGGCGGGCCAGCAGATAGTCGGCGAAATCGGATTCATTCCTGTAAAACAATAATTCCCATGCGAACAGGCCGGCAGGCATTTTTCCTGCCGGCCGCATATTACGAATGAAACGATTAAGACGCATATCCGAACGGATCGTCGAGACTCTATTCACGGTCAGCGGGGCAATAACGACGCTCGTTATCCTGCTGATCGTTGTATTCCTGTTCAGGGAAGGCTTCGGACTGTTCAAAAGCCCCGCGGTGGAAAACGGTTACTCCCTGTGCGTAAACTCGGCCAATGGGGTGACATACCTCGACCCTACACAGATCAAAGAGATTTTCGACGGCGAAATAGTAAACTGGCAGGAGGCGGGAGGCCCCGATATGGAGATTTCCCCCTTCCGTTTCGAACAGATATTTTCATATTATTCTGACGAAGAGTTGGGCGAGGATTACGAACTACTCCCCGAAAAACTCGGGGAGTCCATAGCGGCGGAGCCGGGCATTGTCGCATTCCTGCCCAACCAGTACCTTCCGGAAGGACAACCGGGGGTAAAAGTACTGCGAAGCGGTAACATCACACCCAGGGACTTTTTCGGCGGGCGGCATTGGATGCCCACCGCGACTCCGGCTCCTCGGTTCGGGGTCCTGCCGCTTATCCTGGGTACGCTGTGGGTTTCGCTGTCCGCAATACTTATCGCACTCCCGCTGGGAGTCGGTGTAGCCATCTATCTCTCTGAATTGGCCGGCGAAAAGGTGCGCAAGGTGCTCAAGCCGTCTATAGAGCTGCTTGCCGGAATACCGTCGGTAGTCTACGGTTTCTTCGGGCTGGTAGTTATTGTCCCCTTGGTACAGAAAGCGTTCGGTCTTCCGGTCGGCGAAACGGGATTCACGGGCAGTGTAATACTGGCCATAATGGCGCTTCCTACCATTATTAGCGTAGCCGAAGATGCGATGCGCAATACGCCGCGCGCCATGCGGGAGGCCAGTCTTGCACTCGGGGCTACACACTGGCAGACTATCTACAAAGTTATCGTACCCTATGCCTCGTCGGGAATCTCGGCAGCCGTGGTACTCGGTATCGGGCGTGCGATAGGGGAAACCATGGCCGTACTTATGGTCACGGGAAACGCTGCGGTGATGCCCCGTACGCTTTTCGAGCCTGTCCGTACAATACCGGCGACCATAGCGGCCGAGCTGGGCGAGGCTCCCGCCGGTGGAGCCCACTACCAGTCACTCTTTCTTCTAGGCTGCATCCTGTTTCTTATAACCATGATCATAAGCATTACCGCCGAAGCAATTTCCAAACGGCAGCACAACAAAGGATTATGAGTAAAAAGACAAATCAACGCGTGGCGTTCTGGATATTCCGTATACTGGGTCTTATCGTAGTGGCCATACTGCTTTGGATCCTCGGATTCATCGTGTGGAACGGCGTCGGGGTCATAAACTGGGAATTCCTTACGACAGCCCCTTCCGACGGCATGACTGCAGGAGGTATTTTTCCTGCCATAGTGGGAACATGCTGCCTGATCCTGGGTAGTATGATCGTCGCCTTTCCCATCGGTGTCATGTCCGCTATATATACCACCGAATACGCCGGCAACGGGAAAACAGTCAAATTTATCCGGGTGATGACCAATAACCTCGGAAGTATTCCGTCAATAATCTTCGGGCTTTTCGGCATGGCGCTTTTCGTCAACTCGCTGGGCTGGGGAGACTCCATAATCGCGGGATCGTTCACTCTCGGCCTTCTCGTACTGCCGCTCGTGATTCGCACAACCGAGGAGGCCCTGAAAGCGGTCCCCGACTCGTTTCGCACCGGAAGCCTCGCATTGGGGGCGACGAAACTGCAAACTATCCGAAGAGTGGTTTTACCTACGACTTTGCCGAACATCATAAC
>CAKUKW010000126.1 GCA_934663885.1 uncultured Tidjanibacter sp. | reverse complement strand
CCCCATAGAAGCGTAAATACTCAGGCGCGAAGCGTAAAGATAAGGTATGATATCCTTTTCAAGGAGCACCTCATCCCTGTCTTCGTGTATTATCTTAAGTACGGATTGCCTGTCGGCCATGAGCCTCAGCAGTTTCAGTTCGGCAGCCACCCCCGTTTCCTCATCGAAACCAGTATAAAAAGGACGGTATAATATTACATCGGTACTGGAAACTATTTCATTATTATACCTGTATGATTTGTTGGAGGAAGTCATCTCTATGGAAAAGTGCTCGTCCGACAGGATATTGTTGTCCTCGTCCACTACCTCGAGGTTGATCCTTATATTATTGGTATTCTTTACGAGGCTTATCGTAACCACATCGTTGATGTATTTGACAAGTGAAGGATTCCCGAGAGCCGAGCCATTCCATAAAGGTTTGATGTCCTTGTCAATAATATTCCCTGTCGATGTTTTCGCCTCTACCAACAGATCTTCCAGGCGGGACTGCCCTTTGACCATATCGGTAACGGAGTAAAATTCGTCGTATAGGCCCGACCAAGCCACCATCTGCGCGTCCTTCGGAAGGTTGCGGGGCAGGGTTATCCTGAAGTCGGAAGAGAACGTCCCGGAGGAAGCCGTTTCCGTGATCCTGTCGATATATACGCCCTGTCCGTCGAAAATGAACAGATCCACTTTCGTAGCCTGCTTGTGGAACAGGTCTATGCCCGGAGTATACATATCGGCACCACCGATATTGTAATCGTAAATAAACCGCACATAGGTGTCGCACTGCTCCTCTTCACTCCTTATGCATGAAACAGCCAGAGAAACCCCCAGGCAGCACAATACAGCGTATCTCAATACTTTATTCATAGGATTATATTTTTATTTTCAAATTCCCTGTAATATTTTTCCTCTAATCGTAAGGGTCGAGTATTTCACTCTGACTGCGGCCTGCATACCACGGCATTACGGTAACCCTTGCAGATATATATGCCAAATCCCCGTCGGTGCCCGGTCCGTATATCCTCTCTATAGAAACGGTATATACGTTATTGCGAACCACTCCCAGATGGGCGTAAGTGTCCAATCCTATCGCCGGATCCCACGGTTCATATATATGGTACAAAGGTATCCTGTACTGGCAGACGCCCTGGTAATGGTAAAATACCTTCACTCCGTTGTCCCCTGTTATCGAAACCGGTTTATAGCGGGAATTCGTGTAATAATCCCCATCCGTTCCCTCGATATATACGGGCTCCGCCGCAGCGTTGAAGAAATCGAACACACGCCAGCCCGCTACCTGTGATTCCACATAAGGGCGGATTTCCTCCAGGACAGCCTCGACCCCGGCCATATCCGAGGGAAAACCATCGGCGAGCCACCCCTTCGCCTGCTCCCATGTGAACACCCTGTAGTCGGGAGCCGCCGATGTGCCGAGGTTGACAGAGTAAAAATTCACCAGCCCCGCAAAACCGAATATTTTTATCTTGGCGTTCACGAAAACATGCGTGGTGTATTGGTGCCAGTTACCCGTGTCCGACTGCATGGACACGTCCATTGTATTCTCTGTAGCAAAAAGAAAGTTATCCTGGTTCTGGCCCGTCGGATCGTAGAGATTCCACTCCATAGTCAGGTTCGACTGGTCGTGACCCCCGAAATCGGAGGGAGCTGCAGTGAACATATTTGGATCCGTGGCATATATATGATGCCTTCCGTAATTCTCATACATGTAGACGCTCTTATCATAATCTTCCATCTCGCCCCCATAATTACCTGACAATTCCGAAATCATCGCGAACTGACGTATAGGGTAAGTCTTCAGGTTCCACGATCCGATCCCCCATTTGAATTCAGCCACCTCGCCTATCGCGATATTGGAAACGCCGTTCGTAACACGTATATTCTCCCCCTCGTTAACCACGATCTTGGCAAGGGCGCGATCTATATAAACCCTTACCGCATTACCGGAATTTTCGGCTTCGGCGGAAGTTTCATAGAAATTACTTTCTGTAACCGGTACGGGACCGTTGGCGTTGCTCATGAAAAATTTATTTCCCGCCCCCGTAGCGGCATACTCTGCCCCTAAATCGTCAGGCCCGGCCACTGTAAGCACGCTTTGCAGCTCGGTCAGGTTACGGTAACGCGACGAGGCAAGGTCGGGGCTCAAACCGATAACGGCGCCGGTATTCCGGCCGAATATATTATCGTCCCTCAGTGTCGTACCCGGATTGGCAAACACTACCACGCTGTAAGGCTCAACATTGACCTTGCGGGCAACGGTAATGAAGCCGAAGTTCTGCCAGTCATTAAACGTACTGGACACGTCGCCGCCCTCGAACTCCTCGATGTAGGCCGATTCGGGATCCGTAGGATCCACCGTAGCGGCGTCAAGTTTCCATGCATATTTAAGATTACCGTCGGCATTATACATTAGCAGGTAGAGCTCGTCTATCCTCTGTTCGGCCAAAGTTCCCCTGTTCTTGTCATAGTAACGGGTAGAGGGATCCTTTTTACCTAAATTGAACTTAAAGGATATGTAATGCTCCCCTTCGAGCTCCTTATCCTTACCACCGGGGCCGGCTGGATCGCTTACGCATGACGAAAACATAAGCGCCAGCACTAAGGCAAAAAGGTTATATATCTTTTTCATCTGCATCTTTTTCGTTGTTTTCAACTTATCCCTGTTTATTCTTCCTGGTGAACAGGCGGGCGGCCTTCCTCTATCTGCTCATATCTGACGTACCACGGACTTACGGAGATATCGAAGGATATATAACCCGAAGTACCCGTATCGGGAACCACCCCCGGCCCGACGATACCGTTTACAGTAATTTTATATACATTATTCCTTACGGCGCCGTAATAACCGTAGTCATCGGTTCCTTCGCCGCTCGTGTTAAAATGCGTAACCGGTATCCTGTAATTGCATACGCCGTCCCTGTGGTAGACCAGCGGAAAATCCGCGAGTGAAGGATCGGTAAGCGTAACGGGACGATAGAGCGACGTATTATGCTCGGGATCGCCCAGCTCGAACACCGGCTCCGCAGCGGCACTCATATCGAATACCTTTGCAACGGACAATCCCGATGTTTGGGCGTATGCCAGAATCGACTTCAGCCTCTCAGTACCCTGCGGAAAGTTATCGTTATCCCACCACCCCTTTGCCTGTTCCCATGTATATATTACCCAATTGGGAGCGGCCGGCGTACCGGTGTTCAAGGACCAGAAGTTATCGGCGGTCGGGAAAGCGTTAATTTTCAATTTCACCCGCGCCCATACATGGGTGGTATATTCATACCAGTAATATCCCCCGTATTGAAACGAGCCTGTCCCCTGTGCTTCGGGATTCATGGTATTCTCTGTCGCGTACATCAGCTCCGGTTCATCGGGACTTGTATTCCAATCCCTTGCGGTGTCGAGCGACGGGTCGGCTGGAACCGGCTCCTCTCCTACGAAAAAGTCTCCGCCTCCCATATTCGGGTCAGTAGCATAAAGAAATTCCCTCCCTACATGCAAACCGCTTTCATAAGTTTCGGCCTGGCCTGCATAAACTCCATCCGGATAATGGGATGCTATTCTGCCGAATTGGCGCATAAGGTATGCCTGGGTATTCCACTGGAGCAATATCCATTTGAATTCCTTTACTTCTCCTATACTTTCGGGATTAACGCCGTCTGTAACTATTACATCGCTGCCTTTGTTTACCATAACCTTGGCGAGCGCCCTATCAAGGAAAACAGGAGCAGGGGCAGCCTCAGCAGCTTCTTTTGTATCCCTTATATAAGAAAGCGTAACGGGAACCGGACCATTGGCGTTGCTCATGAATGCCTTTGACTTGTCATCGTCGCCCCTGAGGTAAGCGTATCCGAAATCTTCAAGCACTACATCGCCCGCCATTTCACGGAGGGCGGTCAGGCTCCTGTATCTTGAAGCGGAAAGTTCGGGAAGCGTGCCTATGACCAGGCTCAGGTCGTCATTACCGGGATTCTTACCGAAAATGACGGGATCCGAAAACTCGCCCGGATTTGCAATCACAACCAACTGGTAAGGCTCATAAGAAACCTCACGCGCTATGGAAGTAAAGCGGCCGGGAGTAGGATTGTTCTCGGCCACAACATCTGCGCCGGTAAAATTCTTGAGCCCCGACGCGTCGAAATTGGTGACCGTAAGATCCCATGCATATTTCAGGTCGCCTGCCTTATTGTAAAGCAACAGGTAAACTCGGTCGACATGGTTCTCCCTGTCCGCTCCGGTTTCTTCAGCACGGGTTCCCGCACCTGCTTTACCCGCATCGAACCTGAACGAAAAATAACCTACTCTCGGTTCATTTTCCCCTCCGCCGTTGCCGCCGGGGTCGACAGCGCACGACGACAACCCTATCGCAACCAGGAGAGCGAAAGCGAATCTGAGGATATATCTGCTTTTAATCACCATAAACAATTTTAGTTTTATCATGGTAAGCCGTTTAAATTTTTAATTAAGATTTAAAACAACCTCCAAGCCTCTTGTCCTGGGTATATATTTTCCGGCTTATCCTAAGCCGTTATCGTTTTCAAATCAAAATGTACGCTCCTTCAAAGGAACATACGGTATTACGCACACGTCAAAATCTTTCCAACCCAATATTTCATTTATACCTTATATATAACAGGGCGTTGTTTAAACGGCTGCCCCCAGCCGTCAACGTTTTCCATAGGGCGGGACGCCTTATCCCGCCCCATGAAAAACTTCTATTTCAACTCAATCTATCGCTATCCGAAACTCTGTATCAACGCTCGGGATCGATAGTCACGTCGTGCGGACGGATATACCAAGGATTGATGGTAATATCTGCTGCCAGGTAACCTGTTTCCGCAGTAGTCGTACCGGGACCTACGATTTCCGTAACGTTGAGCCTATAAACGTTGTTACGAACCACGCCGTAATATCCCCATGCCGGATTGGCCGATTCCTCTACTCCGAAATGTTTAACGAGGAGCCTGTAAATGTTAAGGCCGGCAGGATGGTAATAGATAACGTTATTGTTCAGACCCGTAGGTTCGCTCTTATGGATAACGGTCTGGTCGGCAGTTCCCGGATCGGTGGGATCGGTAACCGCCTTGAAGTCGAATACGCCCGTGGCCTTGCCATTGTCGATAAGGTCTGTGATAGCGGCCTTCAAGTTAGACATAGTGTCGGGGAAGTCATCGTTTTCATACCATTCCTTAGCCTGCGGCCAAGTGAATATTACCCACGACGGGGTAGTCGGGCTGGCGTTGTTGAATGAGTAGTAACCGTTCGTTCCCGTGAATGCGTCGCCGGTAAATTCGATTTTCGCTTCGATATCGAGATAGGTAGCGTAACCGTAGATGTCGGGGTGTGTCTGGGCGCCGAGATCGAAAGTATTTTCGGTCGCGTACTTAAAATTGTCCTTTCCCCAGGGTATGCGTGCAGACGCGATTTCGCTGGTGAAATCGGGGCTAGTACCGGCAGTCATGTTCGGGTCGGTAGCGTAGATATATTTACGGTTTGCAAGGATACTGGTAGCATACTCTTCCATCACTGCGGTACCCGCCGGGAATTCGGGAGAATACTGCGCGTACTGCCGGAGGAGATAGGTCTTGGTATTGAAATTGTTGACCTTCCACATAAACGAAGTGACGTTAGCCGCCATTTCGGTACCCGTACCGTCCGTTACGATCATGTTGTCGTCCTGGAGTACCGAGAGCTTAGCAAGCGCGCGGTCGATATTAACGAAAACGGGACTGGCTTCCGCGGTAGGGGCGTCGACCTTAAGGTTGGCGATGGTCACCGGAACCGGACCGTTGGCGTTACTCATATAGAACATACCTCCTGTGACGTCCGAACCGAGGGTGGTAAGGGATACGTTCTGTTCGACCTGAAGTGCTGCAAGGGTATTGTACATTGGGTTGGTCGCAACCGCGCCTGCTGCCTGGCCGTTATCGAACGTAGAATCGTAGCCGGATATCTGTCCCGCGTTTGCGACGACAACGAGATCGTATGATTTCGCTTTTACCAGGTGGGCTTTGCCGCGCATCTGTCCTTCGTCTGTGGTACCCTGCGTGGATATCCAGTCTCCTGTTACGTTCTCGAAAGGCACGAGGGTCGTTC
>CAKUKW010000125.1 GCA_934663885.1 uncultured Tidjanibacter sp. | reverse complement strand
ATTCAAACCCTATATCCGTATTTCGGAGGAATATAAAATCAAACCCCGCGCGGGGAAAGGGAATACTAAAGGAAACGCTTCCGGCCCTAATAACGCTAAGCCCGTAAACCATCCTTCCTCCGGCAAGGAACGGATAGCGGATGACACTGCCGCAGACAGGGAAGGCTATAGCGGGCGGACACCCGCTATAGGGACGTCCGGTACTACAGGAAAGCCGGAGCCTGTTTTAATCCCGTTCAACCCCAACGAATATACTGCGGGGGATTTCGTTGAACTTGGTTTTTCGCCCAAACAAGCCGATGTCATAATCCGTTTCAGGGACAGTTCAGGTGGTTTCCGAAGCGCCGACGACTTCGCGCGGTGCTATGTGGTGTCGGACGCGATGTTCGGGATGCTGGAAGAATATATAACTATTCCGGCTACGGGAAAAGGCTCCGGCCTGCTGGAGCTCAATACGGCGGATTCGCTGGCTCTGGTCTCCGTTCGCGGCATCGGGGCCCGCTCGGCTTCCGATATAATGGCTTACAGGGAGAAGCTCGGTGGCTTTTACGACATAGGGCAGCTTCGCGACCTGAAAGTTATCCTTGATAAGAATTATGAGCTTATCTGTCAACAAATTTGGGTGGACAGTTGTGAAATTCAAAAAATTGATATTAACTTTGCAACCCCGGAAAAACTCGGTTCGCATCCTTACGTTACCGACCGCAAACTCCGGACTATATTGAAAAACAGGCAATTGAAAGGAGGTTGGCGTACTATTGAAGAGATGATCGAAGACAATACTTTGACAGCGAGGGAAGCGGAAAAACTCTCCCCGTATCTTCAATTCGGCCCTTTGCAGCCTTAAAGCCTGGTTAAATGCAAGATAAAAACGTGTAAATACTAAAAATATAAAAGATCAAGAGCAATGATTATCATGCCGATTAAAGAGGGCGAAAATATCGAAAGGGCCCTCAAGAAATTCAAACGCAAATACGAAAGGACCGGGGTACTCAAAGAGCTTCGCCGCCGCCAGTACTTCTCCAAACCTTCGGTAGACAAGCGCAAGCAGAAAATGCACGCGGTTTACGTGGAGCAGCTCCACCGCAAGGAAGAGGAATAGTTTTGTGCTTAACCATGAAAAGCCCGCTACGGTCGTAGCGGGCTTTTTTAGGAGTATGCAGGCATTGATATATACCGCATAAATTATTCTACAGCAAAGCCGATTTCCATTTTCAGGAAAATAAACTCTGTATCCGGCTATTTATTTCTGTTTTCCGTCTTTTTATTAATCCATACGGCTATGTCTTCAAGCACCTCGGGCGACATGGTCTCCTCAATCTGCCTGTATTCCGTTGGAAGGCCCGTATCGGCGTGCTGGAAAAGATGGTTGAGGCCCGGGTATTTTTTTGTTGTCAGGTCTCCTTTGAAACGCTCTTTCATGCCGCTGAGGTTCATGTCGGCCGGAACCTGAACGTCCTTATCCCCGTTGAGGGCCAGTATGGGTACTTTTATTTCTGCGAGATCGGCGGCAGGGTCGTATTCTGTGAGCGACCTGAGCTCGGGAGAGGAAAAGCGCGGAAAATCCCTCCGCAAGGCGTCTTCCAGTATGTCGGGATAGGGATAATCCTGCGGAACGAGGAACATAGCTTCGGCTACCAAAAGGTCAATATTAGCTTCCACATCTTCATAACCGAATTGATCCAATACCCCGTACATAACGCCTATAATCTCCTCGTTTTGCTGTATAGCCTCCGGCGAGGCGCCCTGGAGCGACATCATTATTCGCCTCTGTTCTTTCAAAAGTGAGCCTCCGTCGACACCGGGGCCCGCAAGTGTAACTAAGAACGCCACATCTTTTCGCCCTGCCCCTACTATAAAAGCTATCTGCCCTCCTTCACTGTGCCCCAAAAGCCCTATCTTTTTGCGATCCACCTCACTGCGGCTTCTCAGGTAATCCATAGCCGCCGATGCGTCGGTAGCGAAATCCTGTATCGTGGCCGAGTCGTAATCCCCGCCCGAAGCCGCCGTTCCGCGGTCGTCGAAACGGAGTACCGCTATACCATTGCGAGTCAGGTGGTCGGCAATCACCAGGAAAGGCTTGTGTCCCATGAGTTCCTCGTCCCTGTTTTGCGGCCCGCTGCCGGAAATCAGTATAACCGCCGGGAATTTCTTTCCGGTAGAGGGCCATGTGAATGTTCCCGAAAGAGTTATCCCCGCATCCATGTTTTCAAAGGAGACGTCTTCAGAATTATATGGATACGGCGGTCCGGGCATTTGCGGGCGTACCGGCTTTACCTCGGCGAATGTGCCGCGCTCAAGCATGAGTGGAATATTTAGGCCCGACTGCCTGAATGTCCCTTTTATAATGCCGTCGGCCAACCCTCCTTCGTAGGCAAGGCCCATGGCTTCGTCCGATATTTTCAGTATGCCTTCGGTGAAAGAGGCGCGGCTTACGGGAATACCCGCCACGCCCTGATCGGGACTATCCATAGTTGCGCTATAAACGCCCTCGGTTTCCGTAATGTTGAATACCAGCCTGAGTTTCTGTACGCCCAGATCCAGGGTGCCCTTCCACGGGCCGGTTACGCCCTGTGCGGAGAGGGAAGCAATGCCGGATACCGCCAGGCAAATGCAAAATATGAAGATTGATTTTTTCATAGCCTTTAATATTTAACTGTTTACCATAATATAGCGAGCATGATTATCTCGGAGAGCAGGAGCGCCAGAATGAACAATAGTACGGCTTTGGCTCCTTTCAGGTTAGTCGAAATCCTGAACGCATTCCACAACATAGCGATTGCCCAGACTGATACGGCTAATGATAATATGGATATCCATATTACCTGCCCCCAGTCTATCAGGCTCAAATCGAGCGTACGTACAGCCTCGGTGACCTCGTTTCCGAAACTGCCTCCACCGGCCAGTCCCAAAAGCGGCGATAAGATATAGGGCGCGCGTGCAAGCACCACAGTGCCGGCTATGTCCTGGAACCTGACGCCTTTCGAGAATATCAATCCGATAAGGTACATGACCACAATGGTGCAGGCTAGTCCGGTACCGGTTGCCAGGAATCCTTCACCGAGCGAAAATTCCCCCGTTTTGATTTCCAGGCCGTAAGCCGCCGTCCCGGTAAGCCATCCGAGGATCACCGTGAGGCATACTATAGGGAGGCCTATAAAAAAGGCCCGCCACCCTGCTATCTTAGTGAACGGATTGTAGAGCAGTTGCCAGTTATTTTTCATATCCTTCTATTTTTTTAATTAAATCGTTGAGTAAATTGCGCACGGTGGGGTAGCTCAGTTTGAGCTGGGCCGACATCTCCTTTAGGCTGCCGCTGTGTTTCACGAACAGCAGGATGAAATGCTGCTCCTCCGGAGAAAGCCGTGCCAGTACCGGTAATTCATACGAGCCCGTTACTTCGGTACCGCAATTCTCGCATACCAGGCTTTTCACTTTAAGTTGGCTCGAACAACTCGGGCAATTACAGGGTAACATTTTTATATCCTTTATTATATTATTCTGCAAAATTAGATAATTGAATTAATAAAAACAAAGCATAAATAAATAAAATTAAAAACAAATTGAATTTTATTCAAGTCATTGGCTAATTTTCACTGTTATACTATAAAAACGGACTTAAAGTATATCGCGGGAAGGAAATAAAAAGGCAGGCTTTTGAGGCCTGCCTTCGACTTTTTGCGGTCGTATATCTTTTTGGACTTGTGCACCCGGCCGTAACCGGGCGGTTTGCCGTGGGTGCGGATCTCCTCCTCCCGGCTTGCGCGCCGGTTGGCCTTGATGTAATCCTGCTCGGTAATTCGTTTTTTCATTTTTCCTTTGATCTTTCGTATAACATTTCAAAATCGCTTTCAGAACAGTGCCCGACCCAATTGTCGGGAAAGTTTTTACAGAGAGCATGGTTGAAGCCTCCCTTTATGGAAGTGCGCAAAGATAACGTTTTCCCGCCATACCTTATTGCCGTTCGCTTTCCGTTTATGCAGTGGCCTATATTTCCACCAGCGAGCTTTTGATGGCATAGACGACCAGGTTGGCAGTGTTTTTACAGCCTGTTTTTTCGAGTATGTTGGCCCTGTGTTTGTCTACCGTTCGCTTGGATATGAACAGCTTGTCGCCTATCTCGTGATTCGAGAAGCCTTTACATATAAGAAGCAGTATTTCCTTTTCGCGTTCAGAAAGGTGCTCGTGCTCATGCTCGTGGCGGGTGGACTTCAGGCTCCCGACAAGCGAGAAAAGCAACTCCTGAGAGAAGTAGGTGCCTCCTTCAGCAACCGTTTTAATTGCCTCCACGACCTCCTTGATGTCGGAATTCTTCAACAGGAAACCTTTTGCCCCGGCCTCAACCATCCTGAAATAAAACTCTTCCTCGCCGTGCATCGAAAGCGTTATTATTTTAAGCGACGGCTCTATCATCAGCGCCTCTTCCGTAGCTTGTATACCGCTCATCCCGGGCATATCTATATCCATCAGCACCACATCGCACCCGCAGTCCGGAAGCATCTTTAAGAATTCGGCTCCGTCCGTAGCTTCGCCCACTATCTCGAGTTCGCGGTAGCGCGACAGCAGCCCCTTAAGGCCCGAAAGGAACAGAGCGTGGTCGTCGACCAGGAATACCCTATATTTTTTGGTTGCTGTTGTCATTTACCTGTACCACATTTATAAGGATATCGGCAGCCATGCCCTCCCCGGGCAGGCTTTTGATGTCTATATTACCTTCGAGCGAATTGATCCTGGATGTTATGTTGGAAAGCCCCATACCCGTATCGAGGGCGCCCTGCGGATTGAAACCCTTCCCATTGTCGGAGTACCTTATACGGAGGTGGTTGTCCGAGTATTCTATTTTCAGTGATATGGTTTTCGCCCCCGAGTGTTTCAGGCTGTTGTTTATAAGCTCACATATTACCCTGTAGGCTATGACCTCCACATTGGTGTCGAACCTTTCGTTGCGCAATGTGGTGTCGAAGTCTATGGCAAGCCCTGAGCCACCCTTCAGGGACATGGTGTGGGTTATGAACGAATTCACGGCCCGCGACAACCCGAACGACTGGAGCGTATGCGGACTAAGGTTGTTCGATATTTCGCGCAGGCTTCGTATAGCCTCCTCTATGACATAAGAAGTGTTCGAGATGAGTTCCGCATCCTCTGGGGTATGAGGTGTTTTGGCGAGCTCCGTAAGAGACATTTTCGCGGAGGAGAGCAACGGGCCGAGACCGTCGTGCAAATCTTTCGAGAAACGCGACCGCTCCTTTTCCTCAGTGTTCAGAACCGTAGTCAGTATGCGCCTCTCTGTAAGCTGGCGCTGGTAATTTATCTGGCGTATGGACTCGAAGATCTTCCCGATGTAGAAAGTCCCTACCGCGAGGCACAATGAAATAAATACGCTCATCCAGGCGAAGAAATAGGGAGGCAGGCTCCACGCTTTTCCGCCTACCATCGGTATGAACATAGCCAGGTGAAGTACAAACAGCCCCAGGAATGCCGCTGTGATAAGCATCCACGACACGTTATAGCGTGTTACTTTTGTGAGGCGTATGGCCACCACCACAGCTACCGCCTGTAATATTATCGATATGACCATCAGTGCTTGAAGTACCATAACAGTAATTTTTAAAGTTTTCCCATCTCTTCCTTACTATATGCAAAGATAATAATTACATTTTTATGTCAGTGATCGCAGTATTTTATTAAAGTGTGACTTTGGCATTCCTTATCGAACGGTGTTTAAAGAAATAATTCTATTACTGTCTTAAACAAACGGGGTTGTAAGTTTTATATATTTATATGAAAACCTCAAATGTTACTTTTTTCGATTCTCCCCTTATTAGCTTATGCTGCGGACAGGCTGCATCCCGGACTTATTCCGTTACCTTAACTACCGACGGACACGGCAAGGACACGGCAGGTTTATGTGAAAATCAGCGCCGGCCCCTTTTGCAGGGCCGGCGCTTTCCGTGGTTTATTATGGGGTTGAAAGTGGTTGTACGTTTTAGAACGGCAGGTCGTCCGGGCCATCGTCCGGCACTATGGCCGGTGCGGCAGGTTGTGACACGGGAGTATATCCCCCCTGTCCGTATCCGCCCTGTGCACCCTGTCCCGAAGAAGAGCCCTGACCGGGAGCCGAATCGGGTTTGCGCCCCAGTAGCTTCAGGTCGTCGGCAGCAATCTCGGTCGTGTAACGTTTGTTACCCTGTGCG
>CAKUKW010000124.1 GCA_934663885.1 uncultured Tidjanibacter sp. | reverse complement strand
GTCCAGGTTCCCGGCTATCCTGAATTCCGTTTCCTGGGGCAGGCCGAGGAGCATGCGGAACATCATCCTGGATATTTCGAGGGAATTCTTCGTCTGTATTATTGTCGGCTGCAGGTTGCTCAACTGTACCTCTGCCGTAAGAAGATCGTATTCGGCGGCAAGTTCGTTTTCGAACATTATCCGTGTATTATCGACTGTCTGCTGCACCATCTTCTCGCTTTCGTAGAGAACTTCCAGCGACTGTTCCGCCAACAGTATGCCGTAATATGCCTTTTTAACCTCGTTGGCAAGGTTTATCTTCGACGAGCGGGCAGCTTCAACCGCCGCTTCCATCTGCGAACGGTTCAGCTTGAGGTTCGCGTAAACCGCCGGAGCGAATAAAGGCACGGTGAGGTTGGCCGTAGCGGTAAGGGTGTTGTCCGCACCGAAAGACAATCCGTCACGCGACATCGACTGGTGGATTATAGCCCTGTTATAGCTGCCTGTAGCCGACAGGTTGGGATAAAGGTTACCCAGTGTTTCCTTACGCACGTAATCCTGGCGCTGGATCTCGAGGTCGGCGACCTTGATGGTCGGGTTCTCGCTCAAGGCTATCGCCAGGGCCTCCTCGAGAGTCAGTTCCAGCACAGTGTTCGGGGATGAGGGAACACTCTGGGCGGAAGCCTGGAAAGCTATCATTCCCATCAAAGCGAGCGTCATAATTAAAATCCTGATCTTCATTTCCTTAATATGTTTTTAGTTTTTGTTGTTTCTTTATTTCGCGTCATCCTCTATACCGAGTATTTTCCTGTCTATGTAACTCCTTCCTTTTTCGGTCGATACACCTCTGAGAAAATACATTATCGCATACTGGAACGGACGTTCACTTTGTTTATTATCGGTTTTCTTTGAAAAATCGTAATCCTCAAAATCTTTTTTGAGGCCGTAAAGGTAACTCGTCATGGTACGGGCCATAAATTCCGTATCTATCTGGTCGAGGAACATCCCCTGAAGAATACCCGCTTCGAACCTCTCCTTGTTTTTGTCGATCACCTTGCAATGGTGCCTTTTCAGGAAATCATTGAATATACCCGGATAGAACTTTATAAGGTCTTTCATGACCCTGGCGTTCGAATCCCTCATACCTCCGCTGTGCCAGAAAAGTATGCGGAATTCGTCTATCGCATTTTCCGCTGTTCCTATTCTTTCCTGGACAGCCTTTTCCGAAAGCTTGAGCTGATACTGAAGGCTTTGCCTTATCAACTCTTCGCGGTCCGAAAAATTCTCATACAGGGTCCTTTTCGATATTCCGCAGGCCGACGCTATATCGTCCATCCTGACCGATTTTATCCCTGATTCGTGAAACATTCGGGTCGCCTCGTCTATTATCCGTTCTTTAAGTTCCATAACTTACGCCCTTTCTGGTAAACATTCAGGGCGCGAAGGTATGCATAGAAAACTGGAAAAACAAAAAAAGTTTTCTAATTTTATATTATTTTTAAAAAAATATCTCCAGGGACAATAAACGGGGGGGGAAATCCGATATATAAAACTTAATATTATTCAATTACACAAAATTACTTATGCGTACCGAAAGGTTTGCCCGTTTCGAATGCCCGATGGCAGGACAGCCCGGTCGTAAACCACAGCCGTTTGTTAAAAATATTACCGAGGATATTTGAGGTCTAAAGATCAAGCCTTTCTTTCAGAAGCCTGTATCCGGCCATGCTAACCTTTATCTTTTCCCCGTTGCGCAGCACTACCTGATAAAGGTTCCCGTAACGCTCTATACGCGCTATTTTGGATATACCTACTATATATGAGCGATGTATCCTGACGAACATACCGGCCGGCAGGTTCTCTTCGAAATACTTCATCGTCTGCTCCTTAAGCCAGCTCCCCTCCTCGGTCACTATCGCCACATAATCTCCTTCGGCGCGGAGGTAATTTATTTCACCTACAGTCACGACCTTTATCTTGCCGCCGGTTTTCATGGTTATCCTCTCTATCCGGTCCTGCTGCGGCTTTACGTTGACAGGAGCGGGAATTGGCTCTTCCTCTTCACGCTCCCTGCTGCCGGTATAATAAAGCAGGAGTATTCCGTATATAAGGGTCGTTACGAATATCCTCAAAGGTATTGTCGGGGCGAACCTTACGAATCCGTCACCGAGGCACGCCCACATCACGAGGCATTCGATGCCGACCACCGTTACGGCTGTCATGACTCCCAGCATCACGCACCAGAATCTGTTATAGCCTTTTTCATCCCTGGGAACGGAATAACGGAGCAGGTTCCAGATTATCAGCCCCTGAAGGCCGTAAATGAATCCGTAGGCGAAAGCGTCGAGTGCAATGCATCCCGCCCCCATGCCTGTAGCACGTCCCAGCAGCACCGAATAAAGCGCTGCAAGGGCGAAAAACAGTATGGTGTAGGCGATAAAAACGCCCCTGTTATTAAGGATTGGGTTCACACCTTATACTTTATACTTTCAGGGATAAATACCGGCAATTTATTTTATTTCGCCGCCGCCGAAAACGCAACTGGCGACTACGATAAGCTTACGCTCTTCGTCCACAGGAACTACCGGCGCGGGACGCTTGTCGTTGAATCCCCCCACTACCGACTGGTTGCGGATTTCGATCCTCCATTCCGACGGTGCGAAAATATTGACTCCGCCGAAAACGGTGCTTACTTCCAGGTACGTCGTACCTTCGGGCAATGTGGTTTTGCGCAGGTCGAGCGTAACCCCTGCAAAAACGGTGTTTATCTCCCCTCCCCGGAATACCGGATCGAGGAATACATGTTCCGCGCCTGTAAAGATAAGGTTATAATCCACAACACCTTCGTCAGAAGAGGCATGACCCATATTTTTTTCCTCGTAATCATGCCCGCCGCGTTTCCTTTCGGAATAATGGCGGCGGTAATCATGCCCGCCGTCATCGCCGGAACGGCTTTTCCTCAAGTAGTGCGGTTTGATTATTATCGCGAGTATTATAAGTAGACCGAAAGCTATCAGGAGTATGGGCCAGTAAGTCGACACGAAAGTTTCGCCGAACCACCACGAATCCGGATATATCCGGGCTATCCGGGGGACAATAAAGAAATTGCCGAGCACTACGAGCATGAACCCGGGAATAATATGGAGTTTGAAAATTTCGATAAAACCGATCACAATTAGCAGCATCGGCCACGATATGAATACCGGCCTCCATGCCACGGGAAACAATCCCGCGCTGAAACTCAACATAAAAAGTCCGATAAGGATAAGTACCACGCCGAATATAATTCCGTTTCCTATTCCAGGACGATCACCCCTCCTGCGGCTGCGCCTGTAAAGGGCCCCGAGCCAGAATCCGCCCACAAGGATGGGCGCTAATCCGGCAGCCGCATAAAGCGTGAAACTCCACCACCGTATTTCTCCCGAGGCGGGGATCATGTTAAGGAAATGGCCCATGAGCATAATGCCCCCCACCATAAGCACGACGGCGGCCACGACCGATAAGATAAAGCCTGTTTTGTTCTTGGTTTCCATAATTTCTATAATTATTTAATCGTTCAAATTTTAATCTTGATTCAACTACAGCGCAAAAGTATCTTCCGGGAAGGCTCCAAACAAGAGTAAATCGACGAAACGCATGAAAAATCCCGACGAACGGAGTTATTTTCCGGTGAATTCGCATTAAAGATTATTTATGGATTCCGGGTTTCTTTATTAATTTTGTATCGATAAAACCAACATGTCAATGAGAAAGATAATCATTATAATTGCTGTCGCCATGTCGCTTTGCGCGGCGGAAGGGTGTAGCGGGAAAAAGAAAAAGAATACCGCTGATGCGGACGGTAATAACGAGCAGGTACAACCGCAGGCGACCAGGACTTTAAAAGTGCCGGAAGTACCCATGTCCATAACCGACGAATCGGAACGGGTCAAATATTTAGCCAAACATTTCTGGGACGGCATCGACTATTCAGATAACGCTTATGCCGGCAATGACAATACCGAACAGGCGCTGGCCGATTACCTTATGGTGCTGAAGGGCGAAAAGATCACCCCCAGCTTTTTGCTGGGCAGCGCACTGATCATTTTCAGTGTGGTGCTGAACAGCCTGCCCGATATGGGCACAGTTAATAATACTATCACCGCAATGATGAAAAAACTCGGTGCGGAAGCCACGCCGGAAATGTACGATTACATTACGGGGCTTTACGAAAAATATCTTTACGATCCGAATTCCCCCTACCGCAACGAAGAGGTTTATATAATGATACTGGAATCGATAGTTGCCAATCCAAAACTGGAAGAGATCGAAAAGGTACGCCCGGAGTCACAGCTCAGGATGGCTAAAAAAAACCGTTTGGGAGATAAAGCGCTCGATTTTAATTACCTGACCGCGCAGGGTAAAAACGGCTCCCTCTATGGCGTGAAAGCCGATTACCTCCTCATATTCTTTTACAATCTCGGCTGCCCGGCATGCAAGGAGGTCAGGGCGGGACTGGCGGAAGTATTTGCCGAACCCTCTATGGTGTCTCTGCTGACAAGCGGGCGCCTCAAGGTATTGGCCGTGTATCCCGACGAAGATATGAGCGAATGGGATAAATATGTAGGGGATATTCCCGCCGGGTGGATAAATGCTTACGATCCCGTGCAGGAGATCAACAAAAACGAACTTTACGACCTGCGGGCTATTCCGAGCCTTTACCTGCTGGACAAGGACAAGAAAGTAATGCTCAAGGATTTCGTGGATCCCGCCATGTTATACTACGCGGTCATGGATGCCGAAAGCAGGAAATAGCTTTATCGGAACGCCGTAAAACGAAAACAGGAGGGAGTCTCGCGACTGCCTCCTGTTTTTTGGGATAACACCCAAAACTACTAACCCAAACTTAAATAAATGAAGAAACCTTTACGGAAGTCTTCTTAAAAAACAACGCACATATTTTTTATATATTATGTGGTTGACGTTTTTTAACCGTACTCGTTTAAGAAGAGTAACATCCGACTTCCATATCATAACATTTCAAATAACGTGCCATAAAACGACACAATTATAAAAAGGCCCCCAAAAGAGCCTTTTTCTGTTAACATTACGCCTGTCTGCGGCATAAGCTAATGTTAAGCAATGAATACTGCACAGCGAGCCCGGTACGGGAGGCCGGTCCTTTAGTCAGAAAGTTCCGGGCATGGGTATCTTTTGCTCCTCGACGACCTCGACGAAAGATTTCGACAATAGCCGCGTCATTATATTCGCATAGGCCCACGCGCCGTATATTCCGACCGTTATTATGGCGAGAAGGAGTTGCCCGAGCACATAAAAATAATCCTTCCACGGCGACATGGAAAACCCGAATTTGTCCTCGACTATCCCGTCGCCCAGCACCAGGCGCCCGACATAATAACGGTGAAGCCTTAAAATAAACATCGGCGCATAAAGCCCAAGTGTCGCGACCACCAACAGCATCTGCCCGAACAGGAACCACGAGGAGTGCCAGAAATTCACGTCCGCCGTTATCCTTTTGTACCCGTATGAAAAATTAAGGAGCCATTTTATATAAAGCGATACGAACATCGCGACAAAAAGGAATTCTGCAATAAACGCAATATAAAGCCATAAGGGCGGATCGCCGCCGGTTACCATTGAAAGCACCACCACGCTCACGGCCACCGACATCAATACCGCCGGAAGCACGATTAAAAGCACCATGATAGCGAAAAGGTTCATTGAGGAGCCTTCAAAACGAAATTCGTTATACCTGAAAAAGGTGTTCGACGTAAAATACCTTACCACTTTCGCAAGTAACCAGGGAAAGTAAATCCCGAACGTTACCACCGTTAGCAGGCCACCTTTGACGACTATCCACAGATAATCCCTGAAATTGTGTTCGCATGTAAACCCTTCGCCCCGGAGCGAGATTGACTTTATGGTATACGTTACGGGAAAAAAAACCACCAGCAATGACGCTACAATCGTCAAAAGCCCCGTTACAGCCGAAACTGCCTGGGACGCGAAGAAAGCTTTGTCAAAAAATGGCGAGGGAACAGGGTGGGATTTGAACCAGAAATAATTGAATACGGCCACCCCGGCTATAATAATCCAGCCCGCTATCACATAAGGGAAAATCTGCCGCCCTTTAAGGTTGAAATCGAAATAGCTCCTCATATATTTCCAAGGTATTTAGAGGTGTAAAACTGTTCTTACCGTTATTTATTACGTAATAACCTTGAAATTATTATTTAGTCGGTCTTC
>CAKUKW010000123.1 GCA_934663885.1 uncultured Tidjanibacter sp. | reverse complement strand
CCACGGTAGTTAGCCTCATCCTGCGCGAAACCGGATACAGCCGGGAAGAAACCGTTTTCGTGGGCGATTCGGGAGTGGATATGCAGACTGCATCCAATGCCGGAGTTACTGCCGTAGGGGTGACATGGGGGTTTCGTCCCCGCGCTGAGTTGGAAGAATTCTCACCGGCATATATCATAGGCAGTCCGGCGGAATTATCCCGCATTATTTTCAAAAAATAATAATATGCTACCCTGATCGGGCCGCTAACTGCCGCCTTCGACCGTCGAGTACCCGTAAGTGACCACCACATCCACCGGCTGGCCGTCGATCTTTCCAGGATCCCATTTCCCCGAACCGGACACGACTTTCAGTACGGTTTTATTCATTTTTTCGTTGTTACCCTTGATTACCCGGGCATCCCGGACTTTTCCCTGCCTGTCCACGATAAAAGAGACCCAGACCGTCGAACCCGGATTGATGCCGCCCGTGTTGTCGAGACGGTTCCTGATCCTTTGGCGAAGCGTACTGAGGTCGGCGGCTCCTTTGTAAGAGGGCGGCGTTTCCATGTCCCTGTAAAATACGAGGTCATCCCCATACTGTTTCCTGTATTCTGCTATCGCCTCGTTCCGCTCCCGGGGAGTGAGACGCATATCCTGTGCTGTTGCGGGTAATGCTGCGAAGAGCCCTAAAATGGCTGCCAGAGCCGCTAAAAGAATCTTTTTCATTGTGCCCCGTTATTAGATTCGTTTACAAAAATAACATTTCCCTGCCTGAATCCAAATAAAAATGCGTTCCCATAAACGGGAACGCATTTTGGTTATATAAGGAAGGTATTATTTCCTGTAAATTTTGGTATAGCCGTATATCGCCTCCTCGCCGAGCTCTTCCTCTATACGCAGGAGTTGGTTGTACTTTGCCATGCGGTCGGAACGCGACATGGAGCCGGTCTTGATCTGTCCCGAGTTGGTCGCGACGGCGATGTCCGCTATCGTGGCGTCTTCGGTTTCGCCCGAACGGTGAGAAGTTACACTGGTATAGCCCGCCCTGTGCGCCATTTCTATGGCGTCTAAGGTTTCGGTTAGGGTGCCTATCTGGTTAACCTTAATGAGTATAGAGTTGGCGCATCCCATTTCGATGCCCTTGCGGAGGAACTCGACGTTGGTGACGAAAAGGTCATCCCCGACAAGCTGGCACTTACCGCCGAGGCGGTCGGTAAGGAGTTTCCATCCGTCCCAGTCGTTCTCTCCCATTCCATCCTCAATGGAGTCGATAGGGTATTTTTTGACAAGTTCTTCCATGAACGCCACCTGCTGCTCCGGGGTGCGTTTCGCACCCTGCGGACCTTCGAACTTAGTATAGTCGTAAATACCATCCTTGTAAAACTCACTGGCCGCGCAGTCCATCGCTATCGAAATATCGCCGCCCTCTTCCTTCCGGCCCGGTTTGTAACCGGCTTTCTTTATCGCTTCGATGATGGACTCAATTGCGTCCTCGGTTCCTTTCAGCGCCGGCGCAAAACCGCCCTCGTCACCTACTGCAGTGCTGAGGCCGCGGTCGTGAAGCACCTTCTTTAGGTTGTGGAACACTTCGGCGCCCATTCGGAGCCCTTCACGGTATGAAGGAGCGCCAACCGGACGGATCATGAATTCCTGGAAAGCTATC
Source organism: uncultured Tidjanibacter sp. (assembly GCA_934663885.1). Classification (GTDB taxonomy): domain Bacteria; phylum Bacteroidota; class Bacteroidia; order Bacteroidales; family Rikenellaceae; genus Tidjanibacter. Next base: position 4,624 of record CAKUKW010000123.1, on the reverse strand, counting down.
GGGGCGTCGGAGTGCGAGCCTCCGTTTATGATGTTCATCATCGGAACGGGCAGCGTCTTGGCGTTCGTGCCGCCGATATAGCGGTAGAGAGGCATTCCGAGAAGATCCGCCGCCGCGTGTGCCACAGCCAGCGATACGCCCAGTATGGCGTTGGCTCCCAGTTTACTTTTTGTAGCCGTGCCGTCGAGTGCAATCATGGCCCTGTCGATGCCGACCTGGTCGGTTATCTCCATGCCGATAACTTCCGGCGCGATTATTTCGTTGACGTTCTGTACCGCTTTGAGTACGCCTTTACCCATAAAACGGCCTTTGTCGCCGTCGCGGAGCTCGAGGGCTTCGTTCTCTCCGGTGGAGGCGCCGCTCGGCACGGCTGCCCGTCCGAAGGCGCCGGATGCGGTTGCTACTTCGACTTCTATCGTGGGGTTACCCCTCGAATCGATTATTTCACGCGCGTGTACGCTTACGATCTGTGACATAATATACTCTTTTTAATGATTTTTATATTGAACCTAAATAACCTGTATTGTGTTTTAATCTACGGCCCAAAGTTAAAAGTTTACCGCGGATAAAACAACACCGTCAAAAATCGCCTTTAGTCGTTAAACCATTTGCTGCGGCAGGCGAAATGGGGATTTATCAGCGACTCCTGGTTATATTCGAGCGGCTTGTTTCCTTCCAGCGAAAGGGTTTTACCGCCTGCCAGCGAAAGTATTGCCTCTCCCGCCGCCGTATCCCACTCATAGGTGTTCGACGTGCGCGGGTAATAGTCTACAGTTCCTTCGGCGATAAGGCAGAATTTGTAGGAACTGCCCTGCTCGCGGACTTCCATGCCGGGATATTCCTTTTTCATCCTCTCTACGATTCGGAAAGTTTCCTGTGTATTGTGCGAGCGGCTTATAGCTACCCTCAGGGGCTCGTTTCTTTTGGTAGTAAGGGGGAGCAAATCCACTGACCGGAAAAGTTCTTCGTAACTTAGCTCTGCCTGCTCATCGGGCTTTATCCCGCACCGGCGGAGGGAACCCATCTCGGGATCCGAAAAATAGAGCCTTTCCTTGTAGGGCACATAAACCACCCCGAAAGCGGGCTTGTTGTCGACCATAAGCGCTATATTGACCGTAAATTCCCCGTTACCCTTGAGGAACTCCTTCGTCCCGTCAAGAGGGTCGACCATCCAGAAAAGATCCCAGTCCTTGCGCTCGGCGTAAAGCATCTCGCGGCCCTCCTCACTGAGCAGGGGAATGCGAGTCTGGCCCAGGTATTCCTTTATGACGGAGTGAGCCCGGCGGTCAGCCAGGGTTATGGGTGTGCTGTCGCTCTTTATGTCAATGCTGAATTCTTCGTCGCCCATGTATATTTCGAGTATGGCCGCCCCGGCGCGCAGGGCGGCGTTGCAGGCTTTTGGCAGAAGGTATTCTTTTTGTTCCTTGCTAATCATATTATATAGTTATTATTATCTTCCCTGTAATTCGTATACCAGCGCTTGCCCGTCGGAAACATCCACATCCATGACACGCGGGCCCCGGTGTCGCTGTCCGTCGGGCGATATCCAGACCCCTCGCGGCAGGCGGACCGTGCGTTTCCCGGAATTGTCCAGTACCGGGGCAACGATGTATTTGGTCCCGAGCATGAACTGGTCGGTACAATTATAGAAACCCTGGTTGGGGTACTGGTATGCCATGTGCCGCGCCAGTGGCTCTGCGGTACTGCCCGAGCCGCGGACGAGAGCTGTCATATATTCGGTAAGGTTTTCCCTCGCGCCAACGGCCTTCATTACTTCTTCGCGGTATTGCCGGTTCTTCATCTTCCAGGCCGAGGGCGGAAGTACGGCCACAGGCATTGACATAGCCAACTGTATCGCCCGCAGCAGCAATTCCTCATCGGTATCGCTATCGATGTTCCCCATCTGGTAATAAGGGTGTATATATCCGGAAAGGCCCGCCGAAACAGGATTGCATGCCGCTTCGGCCAGACTGTTCCATGACAAGGTTTGCTGCATGTCCCCCAAACCGGTCACAACTGCCGTGCCGGGTGAGTAGAAAACCGACGAATATATCTTCATGTCGAAATGTGTGCCGACACCGTTCCAGTTTTCCACAAATTCCTTCAGCAGGGCAAGATCGCCTGTAAGATAAGGTATGATCTCCTTGCAGTCGAGCATGAAACCGTCCACACCGTACCTCTCCATAAGCAGTTTCGCCTCATGTATGAACTCTTCGGATACGGCAGGGAGGCTGAAATCGAGGCATGCGCTGTAACCGCCCCTGTCTTTGAAGACCACTGGGCTGCCGCTCCCGTCCAGAAGCAGCTTTCCGGCAGACGCGGCTTCCGCAAAACGTTTGCCGTAAGCGGGAATATAAGGCGAAAGGGTGAGCATTACCTTGAACCCTTTGCTGTGAAGGCCGGATATATCGGCCGTGGGTTCGGGATAAAGATCGCGGCTGAAATCCAGTCCGGCGGAAAGGCTCTCCCATCCCCTGGGAATAATAAACGTTCCCGCGGGCAGCCCCGCGTCGAGTATCAAGGAGGCATATCCGTTCAGTTTTTCAGCGCCAGGGGCGACAGGTTCTTCTATGGATATGTCATAAACGGGACGGGTGAACAATTCTTCGGGAGGGGTTTCTCCGCTTACCCTGATATTGTTGTGGTAGCATACAAGGTAGGCTTCCCTCAGGTTCTTACCGCCTTTTTGTACCTTAATATTTTCGTGTCCGGAAGTAAGCGTGAATTTTTCGCTGTCGAATATAACATGGAACGGTTCATTGCTCCATATATAGCGTCCGTTACTGGAAACCATCATCGGGACGGTGAAAAATCCGCGGCCGCAACTCTCTGCAGCAGCGGAGAAAGGATCGGAAAAGCAACAGCCGGAACCATCGCCCACGTAGAGTCCCCACCAATGCTCGCCCCTCTGGGATTTTATTTCAGATACATACGGGGGCTGCGCTCCCGCCAACGACACTAATGAAAATAATAATAAGATCGAAAGCAGCCTGCGCATAAAAAATATCGTTTTTAAGAATCCCCACTAAGATAGATAAATCATAATACTTAACGAAACTTTTCGGTAAATAATATGGTTGCATGGGATTTTCGCACAAAAATAGGCATAAATATAATCCTGCAAAACAATATCTGTAACTGATAACGGCGGGTTTGAAATGAAAACCGGAATATACTGTTCGGGCGCAGGAAACTTAACCAAAAGTTAAAGGGGAAAAAACGGTGCTGTAGTGGCTTGTAGGGTTATAAAGGCTCATTTACTGCGGAGCGTGGAAGTGCCGGGCGACTTATAATGCGATGTTTTGCATGAAAATTGGGTAAATTTGTATACAACGCGATGTGAAAGGGACGGCGATGATCATATAAAGTCGCTCCGTTGTGAGAGAGATTCATTTTTAGTAAGACATTCACATCTTTCTTCCTGCTTAATAGCACATTCCTTCTCATTTATTATGCTCGCGTCAGCCGACGTTGCCGCCTGTATGAGTGCATTACACCTTTCACAATCACTCTCAGCCTTAAATTATTATGCAAAACAAAAAATTATACGACAACCTGCTTGAAGCCCTCGAGCAGAAAGTCCCGAAAAAGTCGGAGCTTGTGAATATAGTTACCGACATACTGATGATAGAGAAGGAGTCGGCATACCGCCGTTTGCGCGGGGAAATACCTTTTACGCTGAATGAGGCGGGTACTCTCGCCGCACGCATGGATATTTCCATGGACGAACTCGTGTACAAGGATCGTGTGCGCGACTCGAAAATAGCTTATGTAGCCCTTCCTATACATACCAGCAGCGATAATTACAACTTTGATTCGCTCCGCCAGTTGGTCGAAATTATGAAAGAGGTGTCGCAGCATCCCGACTCAGAGCACGGGATGGCGCTGAATATGCTTCCTGCAGTGTCTTATATGCATCTCAAGAACCTGATCCGTTTTTTTGTCTTCAAATGGTCGCATAGCTATGGTATGCCCGAAACGTATAAGCATTTTTCGGAGACAAAGCTTTCGGAAGAAGGCGAAAACCTCAGGAGGGAGCTGGCGAAATGTTATGCCGATATAGGACATACCCTGTGCATAGCGGATGTTAAAATTGTGGAGAATATTATTAGGGATATTCGTTATTATATGAATATAAGGCTAATAACGACCGACGAGGTATCCCTTGTAGTTGCCGACCTGATGTCTATGCTTGACGATATGCAGAAGGTTACACAGTATGGGAAATTCCCCTCTACGGGAAATAAATTCGATATTTACCTTTCTGACATAACGATTAGTGCGAGCTACAACTATGCGGCGGGTGGCCACAGTGCAGTAAGCGGGCTGACTTCGTTCGTATTCCAGACCGCTCTCTCTACGCAAAAGGAAACTTACCTCAAGATCAAGGACTGGGTTTATTACCTGCGGCGCATGTCTACCCTCGTGACCATAGTGGGGGTAAAGGAAAGGGTGGCATTTTTCGACAGGCAGCGCAGGATGCTGGATGAATTAGTACAGCGGCCTGTCTACGAATCTGCATAAAAAACCGGCCCCGCGGGGCCGGTTTTTTATTATTAAGCTTAATGTGGGTTATCCATTCCGATAGCTTTGAATTGGATAATCCCGGAACTCTCTCCGGATC